>NZ_JBBNLV010000019.1:0-38831 GCF_040092295.1 Collinsella sp. CLA-ER-H9 | reverse complement strand
CCGGCGCGCCACGGGTCAAGATGCACTAGGCCTGGACGAAGTCCGGGCCCGCGCCTTTAGACGCGAGCCCGGGGCCCGTGGGTTATACCCTAAGAGCAAACCACCCTTTTTAAGGGTGGTTCTGATTTTGCTCACTATCCGCATATTCCGCATTTTGCGCACGCCGAGAGTGCTGCCGGAGCCTGCGCGATGCCGCCCTTGGCCGTCTCGCGCAACGTGGCGGGCAGGGCGTGGCCCACCGAGAGCATCACGTGCGCCATCTGGTCAAACGGCACCAGGCTCTTGATGCCGGCGAGGGCGAGCTGCGCCGAGCTGAAGGCCGCGGCCACGCCGATGGCGTTGCGGTTTTGGCAGGGCACCTCGACAAGGCCGCCGACGGGGTCGCAAACGAGGCCCAACAGGTTGCTCAGTGCAATGGAGCTGGCGTCGAGCGCTTGCTCGGGCGTGCCGCCCATCATCTGGACCAGCGCGGCGGCGGCCATGGCGGCAGCGCTTCCAACCTCGGCCTGACATCCGCCCTCGGCGCCGGCGACGCAGGCGCTCGTGGTGAGGTTGAGGCCGATGGCGGCGGCGCAGTAGAGGGCATCCATGACCTGTTCATCGTCGAGCTGGAGGTGATCGGCGAGCGCCAGCACGCAGCCGGGGACGACGCCCGCGGAGCCGGCCGTGGGGGCGGCAACGATCACGCCCATGGTGGCGGAGCGCTCGAGCACGGCCATCGCGCGAGCCACGGCATCGGTCTGAACGGGGCCCATCAGGCTTGCGCTTAAATCGTTGCGGTGGGTGGCATCGACGAGCTTGGCCTCGCCGCCGATAAGCCCGCCGAGCGATCGCTGCGGATTGGCGATGGGGGCCGTGGTCTCCTCGCGCATGACGTCGAGCACGCGGCGCATGGCTGCGATAGCATGGGCCTCGCCGGTCAGACGCGCCTCGCGCACGGCCATGACGGCGCCGATATTCAGGCCGAGCTCGGCGCACGCATCGAGCAACTGCTCGCCGTCGTCGAAGATCTCCTTGGCCGAGACACCGGGGGAGAGCGACGAGGCCGAGCCCGGGAGCTCGATAAACGTGGCGTAATCGACATTGTCGAGCTTGCGCAGCATGGGGACGACGGTGTCGTCGGGAGCGCCGTCGGTCTCAAAGACGGAATAGGCCTGGCCGCCCACCTCGGTGCGGTAGGTGCGGCAGAAGGCGATGTTGACGTGTGCGTAGGCGAGCAGGTTCGTGAGTGCTGCGAGCACGCCGGGAACGTCCTGGTGCGCCACGAAGAGCGTGGAATACATGCCCGAGATGTCGACGCCGACGCCGTTGATGCGGCTGATGCGCATCTTGCCGCCGCCGAGGCTCTCGCCGCGGACCTGTGCCGTGGCGCCCGTGTCGTCGACCATCTCGATGTCGACGGTGTTGGGGTGGATGGAGGCGTCGTCGCCCTTGATGTCAAAGTGATAGTCGAGACCCTGCTCGCGTGCGAGGTCAAAGGCCTGCTTGATGTTCTCGTCGTCGGTATCGAGGCCCAAGATACCCGCGACGAGCGCGCGGTCGGTGCCGTGGCCGCGGTAGGTATGGGCAAAGGAGTTCCACAGGCCAAAGGTGACCTTGGTGATGCGGCCTTCCAGCAGGCTGGCGGCAACCTGGGCGCAGCGCAGGGCGCCGGCGGTGTGCGACGAGCTGGGGCCGACCATGACGGGCCCCAAGATCTCGAATGCCGAGGTCGTAGCTAGTGTTTGCGGCTTGCCTGCCATGGCTGCTCCTTTGCCTTGTCTCGTCGTCCCGAGGGGCGGGGCATAAGGTCGCCTGCTCGGACAGTCCTGCTCGCACGGAGAGCACATTAAGTGCCCTCCGGCTCGTGCGGAACTCGCGATCGACCTTATGTCCCGCCCCTCGGGACTAAGGATACATGGTAGAAGTGCGCGTGCTGCAAAATTCATTAGCTGGCGACGCAGCGTAGGCTCATATCGAAACATCTTCACCACCGGGTAAATAAAAAAGAAGTACCGGTTGGAGCCGGTACTTCTTTTGGTGCGTTTTTATTTGGCTGTGGCTTTTCTTGTTAGCTTACAGGCCGCAGGTTGCTTTGAGTTCTTCGACTCGGTCGGTCTTTTCCCAGGTGAAGTCGGGGTCTTCGCGGCCAAAGTGACCGTAGGCTGCCGTCTTCTCGTAGATGGGGCGGCGCAGGTCTAGGTCGCGGATGATGGCGCCCGGGCGCAGGTCGAAGGTCTTCTCCACGGCCTCGACGATCTTGTCTTCGGCAACATGCGCGGTGCCAAAGGTGTCGACCATGATCGAAAGCGGCTTGGACACGCCGATGGCGTAGGCCAGCTCGACTTCGCAGCGGTCGGCAAGGCCGGCGGCTACCACGTTCTTGGCGACCCAGCGAGCGGCGTACGCGGCGGAGCGGTCGACCTTGGTGCAGTCCTTGCCGCTAAAGGCGCCGCCGCCGTGACGGCCGTAGCCGCCATAGGTGTCGACGATGATCTTGCGGCCGGTCAGGCCCGTGTCGCCCATGGGTCCGCCCACGACAAAGCGGCCGGTAGGGTTCACGTAGATGTCCGCGTTGTCCCACGGCATGTTCTCAGCGGCCATGACCGGGGCGATGACGTGCTCGATGAGGTCGTCCTTGATCTTACCCATGTCCTCGATCTCGGCGGCGTGCTGCGTGGAGATGACGATGGTCGTGACCTCCACGGGCTTGCCGTCCTCGTAGCGCACGGTGACCTGGGTCTTGCCGTCGGGGCGCAGATAGGGCAGGGTGCCGTCGTGGCGCACGGCGGACAGGCGCTCCGCCAGGCGGCTTGCCAGGTAGTGCGGCATGGGCATGAGGGTCTTGGTCTCGTTGGAGGCATAGCCGAACATCATGCCCTGGTCACCGGCACCGATCAGGTCGATCGGGTCGGTGGTGGCGCCGGTCTGGGTCTCAAACGACTCGTCGACGCCCTGGGCGATATCGGGGGACTGCTCGTGGATGAGGCTCATAACGCCACAGGTATCACAGTCAAAGCCAAACTTGGCTCGGTTGTAGCCAATGCGGCGGATGACGCCACGGGCAATTTCCTGCACGTCAACGTAAGCCTGGGTGCGGATCTCGCCGGCGACGATGACGGTGCCGGTGGTCACGAGGGTCTCGCAGGCGCAGCGGACGTTTTCCACGTTGGCGGGCACGCCGTTGGGCGCAATATAGCCCTGCTCCTGCAGCTCTATTTCTTTGGCGAGGATTGCGTCGAGGACGGCATCGCTGATCTGATCGGCGATCTTATCGGGATGGCCTTCGGTCACCGACTCCGACGTAAACACAAAGGACCCCTGCTGGGGCGGGATGGAACGAAGCTCTTCTGACATGATTGTCCTTTCAAAAACGTGTCCCGGCGACCGTTACCATTCCGCCGGGCTCTCTATGCAAGGGCACATCATAGCGCGTAAATCCAACATTCACACCCTTTCCGCACCTACTCATTGGGGGCAGGCTTAAATGACCAGCCTTAAACTAAGAACGTCCCTAATGACTACTCATTTAAGTCTGTCCCCAATGAGTGGTTTGTCCCCAATGAGTGGGTCGATGCCCTTTGTGCGGAGGTCGCATTGTTGCTTTATACTGATGCAGTTAGACATCCATCCTGCAATCGAGGAGATTTCCATGGCATCAGACGTTCGCGTCCGCTTTGCACCCTCACCGACGGGCAAGCTGCACATCGGCGGCGCCCGCACCGCTATCTATAACTGGGCTTTTGCCCGCGCAAACGGCGGCACGTTCATCCTGCGCATCGACGACACCGACCCCACCCGTTCCACCGACGAGAACACGCAGATCATCCTGCGCGCCATGCGTTGGCTGGGTCTTGACTGGGACGAGGGTCCCGAGGTGGGCGGCGACTTTGGCCCCTATGCTCAGACCGAGCGCCTGGACCTGTACAAACAGGCCGCCCAGCAGCTTTGGGATGAGGGCAAGGCCTATCCCTGCTTCTGCACCAAGGAGCAGCTCGAGGCCGATCGCAAGGCCGCGCAGGAGCGCAAGGACCCCTTCCAGGGCTATCAGCGCCGCTGCCGCGATCTCGATCCCGAGGAGGCACGCCGCCGCATCGAGGCCGGCGAGCCCTACGTCCTGCGCATCAAGGTGCCCGAGGACCGCGGCGACGTCGTCATCCACGATGCCGTCCATGGTGAGGTGACCTTCGACGCCAAGGAGCTCGACGACTTTGTCATCTTCCGCTCCGACGGCACGCCCACGTACAACTTCGCGACCGTCGTCGACGACGCCATGATGAAGATCACTCACGTCATCCGCGGCGACGATCACCTGTCCAACACCCCGCGCCAGGTCATGGTCTACGAGGCCCTCGGCGCGCCCGTGCCTACGTTCGCCCACATCTCCATGATTCTGGGCGCCGACGGCAAGAAGCTCTCCAAGCGCCATGGCGCCACCTCGGTGGAGGAGTACCGCGATGCCGGCTACCTGCCCGATGCCTTCGTCAACTACCTGGCGCTGCTCGGCTGGTCGCTCGACGGTGAGACCACGATCATCCCGCGCGATGTCCTGGCCAGCAAGTTCTCGCTCGACCGCATTTCCAAGAACCCGGCGACCTTCGATCCCAAAAAGCTCGACTGGGTCAATGCCGAGTACATCAACGGCATGTCCGACGCTCAGTTTGCCGACGAGATCATGGTCCCCGAGCTGCACGAGGCGGGCCTCATCGAGGGTAACGTCGAGTACGGCGAGGACTGGATCGACGCGCTTGCCGCCATCGTCAAGCCGCGCACCAAGATGCCGGCCGACGCCGTGACCGTCGCCGCCCCCATCTTTGCCACGGCCGAGACGCTCGAGTATGACGAGAAGTCCGTCAACAAGGGCCTGGCCAAGGAGGGCATGGGTGCCATTCTGGACGCCGTCAAGGCCGCGCTCGAGGGTGTTACCGAGTGGACCGCCGAGGCCATCGACGCTGCGCTTGAGCCGCTGCCCGAGCAGATGGATCTCAAGAAGCGCGTGGTATTCCAGGCCGTGCGCGTCGCCGTCTGCGGCAACATGGTGAGCCCCCCGCTGGGCGAGACCATGGCGCTCGTCGGCCGCGACGACTGCCTGGCGCGTATCGACCGCGCCCGCACGATGGCGCTGTAATCGCTGCGCTAACTCATGTATCCGAGCCCCGTTCACCCCGAGCGGGGCTCTTGTTTCTGTAGACGTATGGGATAGGAGGTGCTGGGGCCATGGCCGAGCAACTTTCGCTGTTTGGTTCACCCGAGCCTAAGCGGGCTTCCGTAAAGCCTGTCCGCACGGCCAAGCAGGCCAAGCCCGCGCCTGCGCCCGAGCCCGTTGCCGCCTATGCGAGCGTGGTCCTCGACATTCCCACCCGTGCGCTGTCCGAGCCGTTCGCCTACGGCATTCTGCAGTCTCTTGCCAATGAGGCCCAGATCGGCTCCACCGTCCTAGTTCATTTTGGAAACCGTGCGGCCGCTGGCTATATCGTCGACATTGCGTCTGAGCTGGGCGACTTACAAGGCAACGCCGCCCTCGATTCCGTGCACATCAAGCCTATCGAGGCTATCCTCAGCAAACCTCTCTTTACCGCCGAGGCCGCCCGCATTGCGCGTTGGATGAGCCGCGAGTATGTCGCGACGCTTTCCGAATGCTTGCGTTTGTTCTTGCCTCCGGGTGGCAGCCCGCGTGTCGTGAAGGGCGATGACGGGGCGTGGACGGTCGAGCGTCCCGCCGTCAAGCCTATCCAAAACCGCTGGGTGATGCTTACGCCCGAAGGCTTTGACTATACGCCGCCCAAGACCGCGGTCCGTCAGCGCCAGCTCATCGAGGCGCTCCAGTGCGGGCCGGTCACGACGCGCGACCTCAACCTGCTCTACAACAGCATGTCGGCGACCATCAAGGCGCTCGAAAAACGCGGCGTCGTGGTGGTGGAGGAGCGCCGTGCCTGGCGCGGCTGCAGCGAGAAGATCACGCTGTCCTCAGCAAGCGGCAAGGCGCCGGTCGCGCTTACGAACGGCCAGCGGCAGGCGCTCGCGCAGATTGAGCGCGCTTGCCTGGATGCGCACGGCGACGTGGTGCTCGTGGACGGCGTTACGGGCTCCGGCAAAACCGAGGTCTACCTCTCCGCTATCGAGCGTGTGCTCGCGGCCGGTCGCTCGGCCTGCGTGCTCGTGCCCGAGATCTCGCTGACGGCCCAGACCGTCGGCCGCTTCCGTTCGCGCTTTGGCGAGACGGTCGCGGTCTTCCATTCGCGCCTTTCGGCCGGTGAGCGCCTAGACCAGTGGGACATGGTTGCCAGCGGAGCCGCGCGTGTGGTCGTGGGAGCCCGTTCGGCGCTTTTTTGCCCGCTCAGCGACCTTGGTCTCATCATTATCGACGAGGAGCACGAGACCAGCTATAAGCAGGGTTCCAGTCCGCGCTACCATGCGCGCGAGGTGGCGGCCGAGATGGCGCACCGCTATCGCTGCCCACTCGTGCTGGGCTCGGCTACGCCTTCTGCCGAGGCCCTCGACCGCTGCCGCCGCGGCACGTACAACGGTGTCACCTGGACGCGCGTCGAGATGCCCGAGCGCCCGGGACACGCCGTGCTACCCACGGTCCGCATTGCCGACCTGCGCTGCGAGTTTTCGCACGGCAGCCGCTCCATGTTCTCTAAACCGCTGATGGAAGGTTTGGAGCGCGTGGTCGAGCGCCGCGAGAAGGCTGTGCTGCTGCATAACCGCCGCGGCTTTGCGCCGTTTTTGATGTGCCGCGAGTGCGGTTGCGTTCCCACCTGCAACCATTGCTCTACGGCGCTTACGTACCACGAGCGCACCCATACGCTGCAGTGCCACACCTGTGGTTCGTCCTGGCGCGTGCAGCCGTATCCCGCGCCCACGAGTCGTTGCCCCAAGTGCGGCAGCCGTTACCTGGCAAAAATGGGTCTGGGCACGCAGCAGATCGAGGACGCGCTGCACCAGATGCTGCCCGAGGATGTCGCCATCATTCGCATGGATGCCGATTCCACGCGTGGCAAGGACGCGCATAAGAAGTTGCTCGAGCAGTTCGATGCCGCCGATTGCGCGGTGCTGCTGGGTACCCAGATGATCGCCAAGGGTCTCGATTTTCCCGAGGTCACGCTCGTGGGCGTGGTCAATGCCGACTTCGCCCTCAAGCTTCCCGATTTTCGCGCGGGGGAGCGTGCCTACGACCTGCTCGAGCAGGTGGCGGGCCGTGCCGGTCGCGGCGATCGTCCCGGCGAGGTCGTCATTCAAACCTATCTGCCCGAGGACCCAGTAATCCGCGCCGTCGCTGAGCACGATCGCTCGATCTTTACCGACTACGACCTGGACCAGCGCCGCGACGCACTGTATCCGCCGTTCGTGCGCCTGATCAACATTTTGGTGTGGTCGGCAAGCCGCGATGATGCGCAGGATTATATCGGGCGCATCGCAAAGCTGCTCAAGCGCCGCTGGCATGCCTCCGCTCCCGACTTTTTGCGGGCGGGCAGCGCGGTGCCTCAGTTGCTTGGCCCGGCTTCGTGTGTAATCGAGAGAGCCAAGGACCGTTATCGCTTCCATATGCTTGTTAAGTCGCCGGTAGGGTACCATGTCTCTGATGATATCGACGCCTGCCTCAAAGAGGTGGGCTCCGTGCGCGGCGTGAGCGTGAGCGTTGACGTCGACGCCTATGATTTGATGTAACAACCCGAAAGGATGGCCATGGAAGCCAACGGAATCGTACTGTCGCCCGACCCTCGTCTGCGTCAGGAGTGCGCCGTCATCGAGGAGATCACCCCGGCGATCGAGGCGCTTGCCGAGAAGATGAAGAAGATGATGTTCGAGAACGGCGGCTGCGGCCTGGCTGCCCCGCAAATCGGCGAGCTCATCCAGCTCGTCACCATTGACTGTGACTACAGCGACAAGAACGACTACGATCCGTACGTGCTCATCAATCCTGTCATTGTTGAGCAGAGCGACCATCTGGTGCCGTTTAGCGAGGGCTGCCTGTCCATCCCTGGCATTAGCTGCGAGATCGAGCGTCCCGATCACGTTATCGTCGAGGCGTACGACCTGGATGCCAACTTGATTCGCTATGAGGCCACGGGCGATTTGTTCTGCGTGTGTCTGCAGCACGAGATTGACCATCTGCACGGCAACACCATGTTCGAGCGACTCAAGCCGATGCAGAGGCTCAAGGCCGTCAAGGAGTACCAGGACGCCCTGGCTCGCGGCGCTCGACCGGGCGAGACGGAGTAGGTCGTCCGTCCCCGGGGCGCCCGCCTATATCATCCCGTGCTCAAACATTCTCGCTGCGCTGCGAAACTGCGCGCGGGACGATATAGGCGGGCGCCCCGGGGACTACGTTGACGCTGCTTGTCTCGCCCGGGTGCCGTCGGGCCAGGGAGGGACGTCTTCGCTGATAGGTGCTTTGTTGAGAGAGCTGCTTTTATGCGGCTCTTTCTTTGTTTTTGGGTATATTTGTTCTTGTTGAATTGTTATTGCGGATGGGCTGGGTACTTGGCTTTCCGCTGTTATTTGTAGCCGTCTCGGCTTTGGTTGAGGGGAGACGTCCTTTATGCGTATTGTGTTTATGGGTACGCCTGATTTTGCTGTGCCTTCGCTGACTTCGCTTGTTGAGGCTGGGAATGAGATTGCGCTTGTCATTACTCGTCCCGATGCTGTTCGTGGGCGTGGTAAGAAGCTTGAGCCTTCTCCTGTTAAGGCCAAGGCGCTTGAGCTGGGGTTGCCGGTTGTTGAGGCCAATCGTATGACGCCCGAGGTTGTCGAGTCGCTTCAGGCTGCGCAGGCTGATATATTCTGCGTGGCTGCCTATGGCTGCATTTTGCCCGATGAGGTGCTGCATATGGCGCCGCTTGGTATTGTGAATGTTCATGCTTCGCTGCTGCCGCGTTGGCGTGGCGCCGCTCCCATTCAGCGTGCGATTCTTGCTGGTGATGAGGTTGCCGGCGTTTCCATTATGCGTATTGGGCATGGCGTGGATACCGGCGCTTATTGTGCGCAGGCCTCGACATCTGTCGCCGGCAAGCATGCCGAGGCACTGACGATGGAGCTTGGCGAGCTGGGCGGTAAGCTGCTGGCCGATACGCTGCCCTCGCTTGCCGATGACACAGCGGTGTGGACCGAGCAGGATGAGTCGCTCGTCACGCATGCTGCCAAGATTTCCAAGCAGGAGATGCGTCTGGATCCGCAGATGGCGGCGCTCGATTGTGTGCGTCACGTGCTGGCTTCGTCCGACACTGCACCCGCTCGCTGCGTGATTGCTGGCAAGTCGGTTCGCGTGCTCGATGCTGCGCCAAGCGATGCGTCGCTTGGCGAGGGCGCTGTTGCCGTTAAGAGCAAGCGTGTTTACCTGGGCCTGTCGGATGGCTCGGTTGAACTGCTCGAGGTTAAGCCTGACGGCAAGCGTGCTATGGCTGCTTCTGCCTGGGCTGCCGGCCTGCAGGGTGCCGATCTGACGTGGGGTGTTTTGTCATGAGCAAGCTTTCCCCCGCGCGTAAGCTCGCGCTCGATGTGCTGATGGAGGCCGACCGTCGCGGCATGTATGCGCGCGACGTGTTGTCTTCTCGTGCTTCTGCCAAGGCCATTGACCAGCGCGATTCTGCCTTTGCCGCTCGTTTGGCACTTGGTGTTGCAGCCACCCAGGGCATTTTGGACGAGCTGCTCGACCAGTTTCTCGATAAACCCAAAAAGGTCGCGCCGCGTGTTCGCATGGCGCTTCGCATCTCGGCCTTTGAGATGCTCTACCTGCATACGCCTGGCCGCGTTGCGGTGAGTCAGGGCGTTGAGCTGGTGCGCAGCGGAGCTAAGTCTGCCGCCGGTTTGGCCAATGCCGTGCTGCATAAGGTCGCGGACAACGTCGAGGACTTTGCCACTGCGGCGGATGCCGATGAGTCCGAGCGCCGATTGGTTCGTCTGTCGCGCCTGTTGGGTCTGCCGCGTTGGCTGTGCGCTCGTATTATGGCTTCGTTTGACACACCGGAGGGCGCGCTTAGCTTTGCCGGTAATCTGGCCCCCGCTCCGCTGGCCCTGCATGAGAACGCCTTTGCGACCAAGCCCGATCCGTATATCTCGCAGCTTGTTGCGCCTGTGTTCCCGGGTTGCCATGCGCCGGTCGATGCACAGGCCACAGTTGCGTCGGGTGTGTTTGAACGCGCGGCGGCCGTGGCCTCGGACCTTAACGCTCAGCTCATCGCTACTGCGGCTACTCGTCCCGGGCGCTGCCTAGAGATTGGCGCCGGTCGTGGTACCAAGACGTATGTGATGATGTGCCAGGCTAAGCGTGCCGGCTACGACCGTCAGCACACTGCACTCGATTTGCACGATCGCAAGTGTGATCAGAATCTTGCGCGCCTGCATAAGGCTGGTATCAAGGGCGTTCGTACCGTCTCGGGTGATGCGTGCGAGCTCGATACGGTCCTCACGTCGTTCGATGCGATGCTTGGTAAACCCGTTCTGTTCGATACGGTGTTTATCGATGCCCCGTGCTCGGGTACCGGCACCATGCGCCGTCATCCTGAGATTCCGTGGCGCTTGACCGAAAAGGACGTGACGGTTGAGCTTCCTAAACTGCAGCTGACGATGCTCAAGGAAGCCGCCGCGCGCGTTGCTGCCGGCGGTGAGCTTATCTATGCCACCTGCTCGGTTTTTGCTGAGGAGAACACTCAGGTCGTGGATGCCTTCCTGGCCTCTCCCGAGGGCGTAGGCTTTAGCGTGGCGCCGCTCTCCGAAGCCCAAATTCTGCAGCTACCCGATTTTGAACAAGCCAAGAAGCTCGTCTCCGTACGTCAAAACGACCGTGGACTTTTCCAAAGCGTCCCCGTAAACGCCGACTCCTACGACGGCCACTTCTGCGCAAGGCTGGTCCGCAACTAATACGACACCCGAGGATTGATCTGCTTGTCATGAAATGGGCCTACCTACTACATTAAACCCATTACCCCCAACCATGCCGAATTTAGCGAAATCAAAACCGCAGGTAGACGGCTCGTCGATTTTGTAAAAACGCAGGTGTGCTCGGATTATATGGGTCAAATGTAGTAGATAGGCCGTTTTCGTGGCGCAACTCCAGACCAGTTGCCGGGGCGTGGGACATTCCTGAAAAAATTCGGCCCCGCGATCGGGCTTTATCGCGGGGCCGCTTGTCACTAGTGGTTATGTGGGCAGTTGGCGCAACAGCCGCTGGTGGCGCTGGTGCTGGAACCGCCGCTGCGCTGGTCGGTGTTGTAGAAACCGCTGCCATCGAACTTGATGCCGCTGGCAGAGAACGTCCTGGATGCCGGAGCGCCGCAGCTGGGGCATATTACCTCGGGCGTCTCGGACATGGGGTGCTCAACCTCAAACACATTGCCGCAGCTCGTGCACTTGTAATCGTAGCGCGCCATAATACTTCCTTTTCAGTACAAAGCGGGCAGATCACTCTGCCCGCAAAAATTCAAACGTCTGTAACTGTACCCTATATCGGGCGTTTTATCACGGTTCGCTCCAGAATCTATGGGTGTTGCGCAGGAGCTGCGCAGTTTTGCCCTCGGCGGCCGCAACGTCGGCCTCTTGCGCCTGCCAGGTCCAGTTGCCCGTGGCCACGCCCGGTACGTTCATGCGCGCATCGTCGCCAAGCCCCAGGACATCCTGCAGCGGCATCATCACCAGGGGAGCGTCGCTTGCCAGGGCGTTGCCCATGAGCTCGCTTGCCAATGCAATGCCGCTCGGTTCGTCGCCACCCGCAAAGGAGCGCGTGCACCAGCCGGCAAGTGTCGAGGTGTCGTGCGTCGAGGTGTACAGGATCTTGCCCGGCGTGGGATACATGCCGTTGCGAACGTCGTAGTCGCTAAACTCCAGCACGTCCATGCCGGGGAAGCCGCAAGTCGAAGCCATCGCACGAACGCCAGGCGTCAGATAACCCAGATCCTCGGCAATAAAGTTGAGCGGACCCAGCTCGTCGTAGGCCGTCTGGAACAGGTCCTTGCCCGGTCCCGCCAGCCAGCGACCGTCGGCACAAGCCTTGCCTGCAGGGATACTAAAGTAGCTGTGGAAGCCCAGGAAGTGATCAAGGCGCACGCGGTCGTAGAGCGAAAACGCACGACGCAGGCGATCCATCCACCAGCTATAGCCGTTCTGCTTCATGTGATCCCAGCGGAAGGTGGGGTTTCCCCATACCTGGCCCTCGGGCGCAAAGTTATCGGGCGGCGCACCGGAGACCTCGATTGCCTTGCCGGTATCGGACAGCCAGAAGTTCTCGGGCTCGCTCCACGCATCGGCCGAATCGTCCGAGACATACATCGGGATATCGCCGATGACCTCGATGCCCTTCTTGTGCGCATAGTTCATGAGCTCGCACCAGGCAAGGTCAAAGCGATACTGCATGTACGCCTGCAGCTCGGCCTCGTCGTGGAAGCGCTTGTCATCGATCAGGTGCTCGTTGTAGCGCGCGACATCCGCCGGCCAATCGTGGCGCGACAGTCCCTCAAAGTGCTTCTTGACCGCCATGTAGACGCAGTACTTCTCGAGCCAGTCGGCGTTGCGATGTTTAAACGCCGTGTACAGCGGGTCGGCATCCTCGCCGCCGCGGGTCTTCCAGGTAGCAAAGTCGGCGGCCAGCTCCTTGTGGCTCTCGGGCAGCAGGTCGATATTGCCTGCAAAGGCCGAAGGACCGGCGTAGGGGGAGCGGAAGAAGTCCGTGGGATTGACGGGCAGAACCTGCCAGTAGCGCATGCCCATGGCGGCCAGGTGGTCGATAAAGCGACGCGTGGGCGCACCGATTGTGCCGGGCTTGCCGTCGTCGGTCGGCACCGAGGTGATATGGCACACGACGCCCGCGCCGTGATCGAGCGGCTCTTGCAGGCGCTTGTCGGCATGGTGATAGATGATCGAAGAGCCCAACGGGTACAGGTCGAGCGTAACGGTGCCATTGTGGATTTCGCACTCGTGGCCGCTGATCACGTCGCTCGCACATTCGCCGAGCGCTGGAATCGTCACGCAGTGCGAATTGCGCAGGCTGCGGTTGATGATAACCGTCGCGGCCTCGCCGTCTTTGCCCGTGCGGGTATAGGCCAAGACGTCGTCGTTGAGCGCAAAGGCCTTGATCTCGCCGTCAACCATAAAGGGCAGCGCGCGACGTACGGCAGACGCGTTCTTAACGATAGCCAGCGTATCGAAGTCGTGGAGTTGGTCCTTGGTCGGCAGGGTGCGGCGGTTGCCCGGATCGGTGAGGCCCTCCAAGCCGTACTCATCGCCATAATAGATCGAGGGCACGCCGGGGAAGGTCATCTGCATGAGCGTCGCCAACCAAAAGCGGCTCTTGGCCAGGCCCATGGAGTTTTCGTCCAGGCGCCATTTGCTACGCTCGCTCTCGGGCAGCTGCGACTCGTCGGGGCCGCCGCCGAGCACCGAGATGATGCGCGGGCGGTCGTGGCTCGAAAGCAGATTGAGTGCGCAGGACAGTGCCTCGCGCGGGTAGTTCTCGCGCAGGGTTTCGATATCCTCGGCTGCCTGATAGGCGTTCTTGTAGCCCATCAAAAAGCCGATGACCATGTTGCGGAAGGGGTAATCCATAGCAGAGTCGAGCTCGGAGCCCTGCAGGTAGCGGCGCAGATGGCCGTAGCTGATCTTGTTGGAGGCGTCTTCCCAGACCTCGCCAAGCAGCAGCGCGTCAGGCTTCTCGGCGAGCACGGCCTTTTTGATCTCGGCCAGGAAGTCATCGGAAAGCTCGTCGGCCACGTCCAGACGCCAGCCATGGGCGCCAGCGCGCAGCCACTTACGAATGACGCCGTTCTTGCCCAGAAGCTTTTCGCGCACCAGCTCGGAATTCTCGTTGATGGCGGGCATGTTGCCCACGCCCCACCAGCAGTCATACGAACCGTCCTCGTGGAAGTAAAACGCATCGCGCCACGGCGAGTCCTCGCTCTGCCAGGCACCCACGCCGGGGTAGTTGCCGTAGCGGTTAAAGTAGATCGAGTCGTCGCCCGTGTGGTTGAACACCCCGTCCAGAATGATGGAAATGCCGAGCTTTTCGGCCGCCTGACACAGCTCCGTAAAGTCCTGCTCGGTGCCCAGGATCGGGTCGATCTTGGTGTAGTCGGCCGTGTCGTAGCGGTGGTTGCTCGCGGCCTCAAAGATGGGGTTGAGGTAGATGGCTGTAAAGCCTAGCTCGGCAATGCGGGGCAGGTCATTTTGGATACCCTTGAGCGAGCCGCCGTAAAAATCCCAGGTCTTGATGGAGCCGTCTTCGGCACGCTCGTACTCGGGCGGTTCATTCCAGTCCTCGACCATGCGGCGCTGGATTCCGTTGCGAGGCTTTTCGACTTCGGTCAGTGTGCGCTCGCGCCAGTTTTCGTCGCGTGCATAGCGATCGGGGAAGATCTGGTAAACCATGCCGCGCTCGTACCACTCGGGACGTACTTCGCGGTGCTTATAGACGGTAATCTGGAAGGACGGAACCTCGGCGTAGTCGTAGGTTACGCCCTCGCCGCCGGTGCGGCCTTGCGGCGCGCCCAAGCGGACCTCGGGCTGGCCCTCGATATTGCAGATAAAGCTGTACCAGATAAGACAGGGCTCGGTGCACTCAAGCTCTACGGTAAAGATGCCGTCGCCCTCGTGCGTCATGGGATACCGAGACTCACCGATTTCATCTACCCAGGTGCGCAGCGTAAGCGTTGCCTGGTTGGGATCGGCATCCTCCAAAATCACCGAGAGGGAAACGGAAGTTCCAGTGGTCACAGCGCCAAACGGAGTGCGAAACTGCGGCAGGCGGCTGTTGTGAATCAATCTCATAGTACGGTCCAGTTCTATACAATCATGGCCAGCGGGCCATGGGCTTAACGCACAAGGTGTAAGTATATCTGTTGTACATAGGGTGTATAAACAACATCCGTTTACCATCGGCGAACGGTTGTCCTAGAAAATCGTTTTACCACCCAAATTATCGCGGTATTCGAAAACGCCCAGACGGATACTATTTGTAGTCAAACAAAAGTACTTCGGTTTACTACGACGATTTGAATGATCTCAACCACTGTCAATTTGGTGATATTAAAACCGCAGGTAGAAGCGTTGTCAATTTCGAAGATTACTCGCCGTGGTCGTCCAGGGCCATTTTGTCGTAGTAAACCGGCCCTCTTTTAATAGAGAAGTTTAACCAAGAAGAGGGCGCCTGGTTGGGGCGCCCTCTTTTGCGTTGAGGATTAAGTTTTAATCGTCCGGATTAGTGGCGCTTGCGGGCGGCCGTTGCCTTGCGGACGGAGGTTTTCTTGGTCGGAGCCTTTTCCTCAGTCGGTGCGGCGGGGGAGACCGGGGCCTTCTTGGCGGGCTCGGTCTTTGCCGTAGCCTTCGGAGCGGTCTTGACCTCAGCGGCCTTCGGAGTCGGCTCGGCCTTTACTGCGGGCTTGTCCTCGGCTTTAGCCTCTGCCTTGGAAGCGGCTGTCTTGGTCGTGGCCTTTTTGACCGTCGTCGTAGCGCGCTTGCGCGTGGTGGTCTTGGCGGCCGGCTTTGCCTCGACAGCTGCCTTGGCCTTGGGCTCGGAGAGCACCTCCTCGACCTTGACGGCGGGCTTTGCAGCAGCCTTCGGGGTCTTCTTCGCGGCGGCCTTCGTCGTAGCGGCCTTCTTGGTCGTCGACTTCGTAGCCGTGGTCTTCTTGGCTGCCGTGGCCTTCTTGGTGGTCGCGGTCGTCTTCTTGGCAGCGGTCTTGGCCGGAGCCTTTGCCGCAGGCTTAGCCTCGGCGGCAGTGGTCTCGGCCTTTACCTCGAGAGCGGCCTCGGCCTCGGCGGCTTTCTTGGCAGCGGCGGTCGTGCGCTTGCGCGTGGTCGATGCCTTGGCAGTAGTTGCCTTGGCAGCGGTGGTCTTGCTCGCAGCGGCCTTCGTGGTCGTAGCCTTCTTAGGTGTTGCCTTGCGGGCCGTCGTCTTCTTGGCGGCAGACTTAGCCGCGGGCTTTACCTCGGCCTCGGCAGCCGGCTTCTCCTCGACTTTGGGCTCCTCAGCGGCTGCGGGCTCCTTAACGGGCGCCGCGGGCTCGCCCTCAGCGGCAACCGGCTCCTCGACAGCCGCAGCAGCCTCCACACCCGCCGGCCTCTCAATCTCCGGGTGCATAAAGAAGTACAGGTCCAGATACTTATCGGCCGAACGCGTCCAGCTAAAGTCCTGGCTCATGGCCTGCGTGACCAGCTGGTTCCATGCCTCACGGTTATCCCAGAACAGGCGCGCTGCGCGGAAGACCGCGTCGCCCATCTCGTCGCCATTAAAGTTGCTAAACGAGAAGCCCGTACCCTCGCCGGTAAACTCGTTATACGGGATCACGGTGTCCTTCAAGCCACCGGTCTCGCGCACGATGGGCAGGGTGCCGTAGCGCATGGCGATGATCTGCGACAGACCGCAGGGCTCAAACTTCGAAGGCATCAGGAACATGTCGGCGGCGGCGTACATACGCTGCGACAGTGCCGGATCGAATTCGATGCGCGCGGCCATGGTGCCAGGGTACTTGTCCTGGAAGTAGCGCAGGCCGTCCTCGTAGTCGCGGTCGCCTGTGCCCAGCACGGCCACCTGAACGCCGCCGGACAGGATGCGGTCGAGCGCGTACATGACCAGGTCCATGCCCTTCTGGCGCGTCAGGCGAGTAACCATCACCATAAGCGGGCGGTCGTCGCGAACCTCGAGGCCTAGCTCTTCCTGCAGCTTGGCCTTGCACACGGCCTTGCCGGAACGATCGTCAATCGTGTAGTTGGCGGCAATGCGCTTGTCGGTTGCCGGGTCAAAGCCCGCCACGTCAATGCCATTCAAAATGCCCTGCAGCGCGTAGGAACGCTCGCGCAGCACGCCGTCCAGGCCCTCGCCAAACTCGGGTGTCTGGATCTCGCCCGCATAGGTGGGGCTCACCGTTGTGATGGCGTCGGCATAGTGCAGCGCGCCCAGCATGTAGTTGATGCTGCAGGCGTCGCAGCGCAGCTGCGAGGCGGCCGCCGGAATATGCGCCACACCCAGGATGTCCTCCATCACGGTGTCGCTAAACTGGCCCTGGAACGCCACGTTGTGGATCGAGAACACGGTCTTGACGCGGTCGTACAGCGGCAGGCCCTGGTAGAACTCGCGTAAGAACACTGGTGCCAGTGCCGTCTGCCAGTCGTTGCAATGCAGGATGTCGCACTCAAAGCCGGCCGGCAGGTGCTGCAGGCTCTCGGTGATGGCCTTGGAGAAGAACGCAAAACGCTCGCCGTCGTCAAAGAAGCCGTACGGATAGTCGCGCGCAAAGTAGCGCTCGTTGTCGATGAACATATAGGTGACGCCGTCGTGCTCGAGCTTCTCGAGTCCACAGTACTCATTGCGCCAGCCCAGGCTCACGTAAAAGTCGGAGAAGTGCTCCATCTGCGCCTTGTACTCGTCCTTGATGGTGGCGTACTTGGGCACCATCACGATAACCTCGGCGCCGGCGCGCACGAGCGCCGCAGGCAGCGAGCCCGCCACGTCGCCGAGGCCACCGGTCTTAACAAACGGTGCGCACTCGGCCGAGGCAAACACGATCTGCATCTTTTTGCTGGTTTCTGCCATATTGTCTCCCATGTTGTAATTCGAGAATAGCCGCCTGGCGCTAACCGGGCGGCTATTCTACATGTTACGAGCGATGTTGCGGTGCCAACGTTAACGCACGATGGTGGTGTCGGAAGTTAACGGAGCCTTGCCCAGCACCAGAATGTTCTCGGGCGTGCCGCGAAGCTCTGTATTGGTGGGGACCACGTTGTTCTTATCCAGGATGGCATTCTCAACGCGTGCGCCGCTCTTGATGATGCAGCTCTGGTTGATGATCGAGTTGGTCACCGAAGCGCCTTCCTCGACCACGACGCCGCGCGACAGGATCGAGTTGCGCACGGTGCCTTTGATGATGCAGCCGGCCGAGATGATCGAGTTGCACGCGTGGCTGCCGGTCGCATAGCGCGAAGGCGGCACGTCGTGAGCCTTGGTCAGGATCGGGCGCTCGGGGTCAAAGAGCTGATCGGCCACGGTCTGGTCGAGCAGGTCCATGCTGCGGCGGTACAGCGACTTCTCGCTAAACACGCCCACGACCTCGCCCTTGTACTCGTAGCTGCACACGTCGATGTTGCCAAAGTCGCCCTGGAGTGCCTCGAGCAGGTCCAGATAGTCGGCGGCCTGGTAGTGGTCGATAATCTCGAGCAGCGTCTCGCGGTTGACGATGCAGCAGTCCATAGAGGCGTTGTCGCCGTACACGACGCCGGCGCTCACGCCCGTCAGGCGGCCGTTCTCGTTAATCTCGAGTTTGGTCTCGTCATCGACGTTGCGCGTGGCCTTGCAGTACACCACGGTCATCTGGGCGCCGGAGTTCTCGTGTGCGTCGATGATGGTGTTGAGGTCCATGTTAAAGATGATGTTGGTGCCCATCATCACGACATAGGGCTTGTCCGAGCGCTGGAACAGCGTCTTGTTGGAGATGATGTCGCGCAGCAGGAAGCGCATGCCGCCCTTGGTGGTGCCATACGCGTTGCCGGGCACCATGAACAGGCCGCCCTTCTTGCGGTCCAGGCCCCAGTCCTTACCCGAGCCCACGTGGTCGATCAGCGAGCGGTAGTTTCCCGGCATAACGACGCCGACGGTCTTGATGCCGGCATTCATCATGTTGGACAGCGGGAAGTCGATCAGGCGGTAGCGGCCCAAAAAGGGAACGGACGCGATGGGACGGTCCTTGAGCAGCACGCTGCCGTAAGTCGAAGAGTAGTTAGCGGTGATATAACCGATGGCCTTGCGATTGATCATCGGATCATTCCCCCTTCCCGATAACGACGTCATTTCCAACGACGGCCGTATCCTTGGTGGTATCGACAGAGCCGAGCTTCACGCCCTCTTCGACCGTGGAGTTCTCGCCCAAAATAGCGCGGCAGATGTGCGCACCGCTCTTGACGTGCGCGCCCGGCAGCAGCACGGAGTCCTCGACCACGGCGCGCTCCTCGATGACGACATCGGTCGAAATGATCGAGTGGCGAGCGGTGCCGTAGATCTTGCAGCCGTTGGAGACCAGGCAGTCGTCCAGGCGGCCGTCCGGGCCAATGTAGTGCGGCGGACGCGTGGTGATGTTGGACATGATGGGGAAGTGCTTGTCGAACAAATCGAACTCGGGGTTGTTGCCCAGCAGGTCCATCGAGGTCTCGTGGAAGCTGGCGATGGTGCCGACGTCCTTCCAAAAGCCGTGGAACTCGTAGCTGTACAGGCGCTTGCCCTCGCCGAGAAGCTTGGGGATGATGTCCTTGCCAAAGTCGTGGCTCGAGCGCTGGTCCAGAGCGTCCTCCTCGAGCGCCTCGATCAGCACGTCGGCCGAGAAGATGTAGATGCCCATGGACGCGAGGTTCGAATCGGGCTTATCGGGCTTCTCGGTGAACTTGGTGATGCGGCCGTCCTCGGGGTCGGTGGTCAGGATGCCAAAGCGGCTGGCCTCCTCCCACGGCACGGGCATAACGCTCACCGTGAGGTCGGCGTTATTCTCAATGTGCGTCTTGAGCATCTTGCGGTAGTCCATGCGATACAGGTGATCGCCCGAAAGAATCAGGACGTACTTGGGGTCGTTGGCCTTGATGTAGTCGAGGTTCTGCGTAATGGCGTCGGCCGTGCCCGCATACCAGGCGCCGCCGGTCTGCGTTTCGTACGGCGGCAGGATCGATACGCCGCCATCGCGGCTGTCCAGATCCCAAGCCTCGCCGGAGCCCACGTAGGCATGCAGCAGGTAGGGGCGATACTGGGTCAGAACGCCCACCGTGTCGATGCCCGAGTTGGAGCAGTTGGAGAGCGAAAAGTCGATAATGCGGAACTTGCCACCAAAGCTAACCGCCGGCTTAGCGATCTTTTGGGTGAGTGCCCCCAATCGGCTGCCCTGTCCTCCTGCGAGGAGCATCGCGATGCATTCTTTCTTACTCATCGATTTCTCCTTCTGTCATCGATGTTCCTAAACCCATTAGCGACGGGTGCGGCACAACGTCACGCCCGTCGAGTAATGCCGTGCTGGCATAGGGGAGCTTGCGCGCCTTTACGCGTGCCAGATCTCGTCGCGGTACTCGCGAATGGTGCGGTCGCTCGAGAACCAGCCCGAGGAGGCGGTGTTGAGCAGCGCCTTGCGGTTCCAGGTCTCCTGGTCGCCATAGCTGCCCGTGAGTTTCTCCCACGCATCCACGTAGCTGCGGAAATCGGCCATGACCAGGTCGGGGTCGTTGTTGTTCATGAGCTCGTTGTAGATGCTCTCGAAGTTGCCCGAAAGACCCGCAAAGGTGTTGTCCTTGAGCTCGTCCATCACGCGGCCCAGGCGCTCGCGATCGTTGTTGAGCGTATCCCACGCAAAGTAGCTGTTGGATGCCCAGAGCTGCTCGACCTCGGGGGCGGTCAGGCCAAAGATGGCCTCGTTCTCGCGGCCGGCCAGGTCGGCGATCTCGATGTTGGCGCCGTCGAGGGTGCCCAGCGTAATGGCGCCGTTCATCATGAGCTTCATGTTGGACGTGCCCGAGGCCTCCTTGCCGGCCGTGGAGATCTGCTCCGAGATCTCGGCGGCGGGGTAGATGAGCTGGGCGTTGCTCACGCGGAAGTTGGGGATAAAGCAGACCTTCATGACCTCGTTGACGCGGGCATCGTTGTTGATGACGTCGGCCACGGAGTTAATGAGGCGGATGGTCTCCTTGGCAAAGGTGTAGCTCGAGGCAGCCTTGCCGCTAAAGATGAAGGTCGTCGGCGTCACGTGGAAGTTGGGATCGGCGATACGACGGTTGTAGATGTCCATCACCTTCATGATGTTCATGAGCTGGCGCTTGTAGGCGTGGAAGCGCTTTACCTGGACATCGAAGACGGTGTTGGGGTCAATGACCAGACCGGTCTCGGCCTTGACGTAGGCGGCCAGACGCTCCTTGTTGGCGCGCTTGGAAGCGCCCACGGCCTTCAGGAACTCGGTGTCGTTCTGGAACTCCTTGAGCTTCTCCAGCTCAAAGGCGTCCTTGAGCCAGCCGTCACCAATAGCCTCGGTCACAAGCTTGGCGTAGGTGGGGTTGGCCTCGGCAAAGAAGCGACGGTGCGAGATGCCGTTGGTCTTGTTGTTGAACTTCTCGGGCGTCAGGGCATAGAAGTCCTTGAGCACGATGTTCTTGATGATGTCGGAGTGGATCTTGGCCACGCCGTTGACGCTATGGCTGCAGATCACGGACAGGTTGGCCATGCGAATCTCGCCGTCCCACAGGATGGCGGTCTGGCGCAGACGCTCCTGCCAGCCTTCCTGCGTGGTGTCGAACGACTCGTGCCAACGACGGCTGATCTCGTCGATGATCTGGTACACGCGGGGGAGGAGCTTGGAGAACGTGCCGATGGGCCACTTCTCCAGGGCCTCGGGCAGGATGGTGTGGTTGGTGTAGCTCACGACCTGCGTCACGATGTTCCAGGCGTCATCCCACTCGAGCTTCTTCTCGTCGATGAGGATGCGCATGAGCTCGGGGCCGCACATGGCGGGGTGGGTGTCGTTGGTGTGGATGGCCACAAACTGCGGCAGCAGCTCCCAGTTCTCGCCGTGCTCCTTCTCAAAGGTGTCGAGCAGACTGTAGATGCCGGCCGAGACAAACAAGTACTCCTGCTTCAGGCGCAGCAGACGGCCGTGCTCGCCGGCGTCATTGGGGTAGAGGATGGCGCTGATGGCCTCGGCCTCGGCGCGCTCGGCGTCGGCCAGGGCATAGTCGCCGCGGTTGAAGGCCTCCAGGTCAAAGTGCTCCTCGACCGGCTCGGCGGCCCAGACGCGCAGCTTGTTGACGGTCTCGCCGGCATAGCCCACCACGGGGATGTCGTAAGGGACGGCCAGGATGTCCTGCGTGTCCACCGTGCGGTAGAACGTGCGGCCGTTCTCCTCAAAGCCCTCGACGTGGCCGCCAAACTTAATGGTCACGGCCTTGTCCTGACGGCGGACCTCCCAGGGATAGCCGTGGGTGAGCCACTCGTCGGTAGCCTCGACCTGGCTGCCGTTGACGATCTCCTGCTTAAACAGGCCGTAGCGGTAGCGCATGCCGTTGCCGTAGCCGGCAATGCCCTCGGCTGCCATGGAATCCAGGAAGCATGCGGCCAGACGGCCCAGGCCACCGTTGCCCAGCGCCGGATCGGGCTCCTGGTTCTCGATGACGGACAGATCAAAGCCCATGTCGTCGAGCGCCTCGGCAACCATGTCGCGCACGCCAAAGTTGAGCAGGTAGTTGTCGAGCAGGCGGCCGATCAAAAACTCGATCGAGAAGTAGTACAC
This sequence comes from Collinsella sp. CLA-ER-H9, assembly GCF_040092295.1. Taxonomy (NCBI): domain Bacteria; kingdom Bacillati; phylum Actinomycetota; class Coriobacteriia; order Coriobacteriales; family Coriobacteriaceae; genus Collinsella; species Collinsella sp. CLA-ER-H9. The sequence goes on along the minus strand of NZ_JBBNLV010000019.1, from coordinate 16,620 downwards.
GCGCTTCTTGCCCTCGGCGGTCACGCGGGCGTCACTCTTGGTGGCAACGGTGCGCGCCTTCTCAGCCACGAGCTTGGCCAGGGCGTTAAAGCGGTCCAGGTCGCTGGCGGCCTCGACGCTCTTGCCGCTGATGCTCATGACGGCATCGCGATAGAGCTCGGTAAACTCCTGCTTGTTGTCGAAGATCTTATTCATACGTTCCTTTCCCCCGGGGATGTTTCTCCCGGAACGGTTATGACTTGTATCCTACGCCCCCGCGGGGCGGGTAATTGCAGTGGTAACGCTTTTGTTACGCTTTCTTGGCAGGAGCCTTAACAGCGGCTGCCTTAGCCTTGGGAGCAGCCTTTTTAGTGGCTGCCTTTTTGGCCGTGGTGGATTTGGCCGTGGTCTTGGCGGCAGACTTGGCAGTCTTCGCCTTGGCCGGAGCCTTCTTAGCAGCCGCGGGCTTGGGCTTTACCGTGGACGTACGCTTCTTGGGCGCGGCCTTGGGCTCCTCAACCACGGGCGGCTTATAGCTGCTGGGGCCGCGGCGCTTAAGCACCACGCCAGCCAGGCCGGGCACCTTGATCTCGATGGAATCCATCTGCCCGTTCCAGGGATAGGGCTCGCTTGAGCAGGTGTAGGGTTCCTCGCCGGCATAGCCGCTGCCGCCAAACTCGGGACGGTCGGAATCGAAGATGACCTCCCAGTCGCCCTCGCGCGGCACGCCCACGCGGAAGCTCTCGTAGCTCGCCGGGTCAAAGTTGATCAGGATCACCAGGTCGTCATCGACGTCCTCGCCCTGACGCACAAAGCTCACGATGGACTGCTTGGAGTTATCCGCGTCGATCCAGGTAAAGCCGTCGTCGGTGTAGCCGCGCTCGTACAGGGCTGGCTCGGCGGTATACAGGTGGTTAAGCGCCTTGATAAACGCCTGATGATGCTTGTGAGTCTCATACTCCTCGGTCAAGAACCACTGAATGGACTCGTAGTAGCGCCACTCGATAAACTGGCCGATCTCGTTGCCCATAAAGTTGAGCTTGGCACCGGGGTGCGTCATCTGGTAGAAGGCCAGCGTGCGCAGGCCGGCAAACTGGCGCCACCAGTCGCCCGGCATGCGGCCGATGAGCGAGCACTTGCCGTGCACGACTTCGTCGTGGCTCAGCGGGCAAATAAAGTTCTCGGTAAAGGCGTACATGATGGAGAACGTGAGCAGGCCGTGGTTGCCGGGGCGCCACGGAAAATCGGTCTGCATGTAGTGCAGGGTGTCGTTCATCCAGCCCATGTCCCACTTGTAGTGGAAGCCCAGGCCGCCGTCCTGCGGCGGATAGGTCACGAGCGGCCACGCTGTGGACTCCTCGGCCATCATCATTACGTCGGGGTAGTGTGCCTCTACAGCGCAGTTCACCTGGCGGATAAACGCGCTGGCGTCCAGATCCTCCTCGGTTCCGTACTTGTTGAACTTCTTTTGGCCGGGATCGTCAATGCCAAAGTTGAGGTACAGCATGCTGGACACGCCGTCCATGCGAATGCCGTCCACGTGGAAGTTTTCGAGCCAGTACAGCACGTTAGAGACCAGGAAGGAGCGGACCTCGCCGCGGGCGAAGTCAAACTTGTGCGTGCCCCAGTTGGGGTGAATCTCGTGCTCAAATAGCATGTGGCCGTTAAAGGTGGCAAGGCCGTGGGAGTCGGCGCAAAAACCGCCGGGCACCCAGTCCATGATCACACCGATGCCCGCCTCATGGCACGCATCGATAAAGTGCATGAGCTGCTGCGGGTTGCCGTAGCGCGACGTGGCGGCGTAATAGCCGGTCGTCTGGTAACCCCAGGAGCCATCGAAAGGATGCTCCATAAGCGGCATGACCTCGATATGCGTGTAGCCCATGTCGCGCACGTAGTCCACGAGCTCAACCGACAGGTCGTCGTAGGTGTAAAACTCGCCGCGCTGCGCGGGGAAGGGGTCCATGGGGCCGGGGTAGTTGCCGTACTCGTCGGGCTCGCCCTGTGGCGCGTCGCCGTGGCGCTTCCACGAGCCAATATGTACCTCGTAGATGTTAAGGGGCTGCGACATGTGGTTATGGCTGGCGCGGCGCTTGAGCCATGCGGCGTCGTTCCACTGGTAGCCATCGAGGGTCCACAGCACGCTCGCGGTACCCGGAGGGCACTCGGCCTTAAAGGCGTACGGATCGGCCTTGTAGAGCTTTTCGCCCTCGTTGGTCTCGATGAGAAACTTATAGAGCTGACCCTGCTCGGCGCCAGGAATAAAGCCTTCCCAAATAGCGCTCGTATGCATGGGCACCAACGGGTTGGCTTGCTCATCCCAGTCGTTAAATTCGCCAATGACATGGACGCTTTTTACATCGGGCGCCCAAACGCAAAAACGCCAGCCGCGCGTACGGTTCTGCGTGTCGGGGTGCGCGCCCATCTTTTCCCAGCTGCGCTCCCACGTGCCGATGCCAAATAGGTAGACATCGTCCTTGGTGAGCTCCGGTGCATGCGGGGCGGCTTTGCGGGTAGCAGGCTTTTTGGTTGCTGGCTTTAGCTTTGTATCGCTCACGTTTGATCCCATCATGACGCGGCAGCGTGTTGCCTTGGTGACTAGATGCGAAAGGTCCAAGGCTGCACGAATCGAAGGGACGGCGATAGTTCTATGATTCGTTCCACCTCGCGTGCTCGGTGGAACTTTCGGCAAAAACTACGATAACACCTGTACGTTACTTTTATGGACGAAAGAGGATTTGCGGGCGCGTTTAATCGGTAAGCGCCATGTTTATACCACTTGCAGAATTGCTGTGGTAAAACTCTTGACAGTTTTATCAATTAGCGTTTCTAGATTGTTAGGTTGACGTTTGGTAAAACGTATTTAGCAGGTTGTTTACCTTTTGACATCGAAAGGCTCGTTTATGGACCACATCGCCGCCCCAAGTGTCGCTTTTATTTTCGATTGCGACGGCACGCTGGTTAATAGCACCCCCGTTTGGGCCTATGCCCAGCCCGAGTTGCTGCACCGCCACGGGGTTGACGTGACGGTCGATGATTTTGCCCAGTTTGAGCATTTATCGCTCGAGGACGAGTGCCAGGCCTACCACGACACCTGGGGCATTGGCGAAAATGGCGAGGAGCTCTACCGCGAGCTGAGCGACATCCTGATCGATGGTTACTCCAAGGTGCCGCCCCGTGAGGGTCTGCTTGCATTTTTGAAACAGGCACAGGAGGCCGGTATTGCCATGTGCGTGGCCACGTCCACTCCGGCCGAGCTGGTTACGTCTGCGCTTGCGGGCGCCGGGCTCGATGCCTACATGGAGTTTGTTACCACCACGGGCGAGGCGGGACGCTCCAAGCAGTTCCCTGATGTGTACGAGCTGGCGCTGCGCCGTCTGGAGGAGCGCCATGGGCACAAGTTTGAGCGTGCATGGGTGTTTGAGGACGCCGTCTTTGGCCTTAAGAGCTCTGGCACTGCCGGCTTTAAGCGCGTGGGCATTTATGATCCACACGGACGCATGGAGCGCGACGAGGTTCGCGACAACTGCGACATCTTTATCGATAGCTATGAGGACCTTGATTTGGCCCGCGTGCTTTCGTTTGAGGGATAGGCGAGAGCTGTGGCTTGCAAGGTATTGGTGGTCTGCGGCTCGCCCGTGGTAGCGAGCGCGGATCTGCTACGTCAGCTGGCGGGGAAGTGCGACCACGTTGTCGCCGTGGACCGTGGGCTCGACGCGTTGTTGAACGCCGGTCTGGGCTGCGATGTGTATGTGGGAGATGCCGACACGGTGAGCGACGCGGGTCGCGCACTGGTCGATGCCGCCACCGACTTTGAAGTTGAGCGTCACGACCCCTACAAGGACTATACCGATCTGGCGCTGGCGCTCGATTCCGTCCGTCGTCGCTGGCCGGGTGCCGAAGTGGTTGTGACCTGCGCCACCGGTGGCCGTCCCGACATGGCCCTGTCCGTGCTGGGGCTGCTCGCGGGCTACGAGGACGCCCCCGTCTGGATCGCCGAGGACATGGTGGTCGCTCGCATCCTTCACGCAGGCGAGTCGTGGACCATCGAGGACGCCGAGGGCAAGACGTTCTCCATCATCGCCATAGCCCCCAACACCGAGGTAAGCGAACATGGCCTAGAGTGGGAGCTAGATCACAGCCCCCTAGGTCTGCTAGCCGACACAGGCATTAGCAACGTCGTCAGGTCAACAGCCACGATCCAAGTCCACACCGGCACCGCCATCGCTTACCTCTACAAGTAAAGGCCATCGCATCAGGGTTTTATCCACCGTCCCAGGAAAACCCGTAAAGTGGATAATCAATCCAAAATTCCCCCTTGCATCTCAGCAAACATTCCCCTATAGTATCTCCTCGTCACGGGGGCGTAGCTCAGCTGGGAGAGCGCTTGACTGGCAGTCAAGAGGTCAGGGGTTCGATCCCCCTCGTCTCCACCACCGTGAATGCAAAGCCTTCGGGAAACCGAAGGCTTTTTTCGTATACAGCCACTGCGCAAACCAAAGTGATGCCACACCAGCACCCACACCCAAAAAAGTTGCGCAATTTATTTACCACTTCTGTACATAGTTTGTTAACCCAACATTATTCCTTTTTGCATTTCACACCGTCATCGTTGTAGCTTGGGCAGCTCGCACCAAGAGTTACGCCCGCATTAACCTGCGTCAATGTGAACAAGTTTGCAAAATAACCCCCTTAAGCACTGCAAATGAATGATATGTGGCGCGGGCGGCCTAAATCGGTTTCTAGCCGGCTTGTGCTAACATTTCTATCGTTACATCGGTTCAACTGCGCTCACGGCTTAACCGGTCGTGAAGCACAGGGCAGATCAGCATCCGGCCGTAACGGCGGTGCCAGAAAAACCACGAGCTCCAATAGTGTCGTCATGCGAATCGCATCGAATGACTTTGTTCTTGACTTTGTGCAGGCTGTTCTTTCGAATTGTTATTTCATGACAAAGCGCAGTAGTCCTGCAGCTGTTTGCGTGCGGTCCAGTTTTGTACCCGCTTGACTGGGCCGCACGCAGCCAGCTGGAGACGCGGTCATTTTGCGATACACGTCCGCGACTCTAGCCACTGCGCTTATACATACCGTTCACGGTGGGGCAGAGCCACGTGCTTGTCTAACTGGGCTCAGGGTTTGAATATGGAGCGCCTTCGCGCACAAGCGCCCTGGCGAAGCCATACCCAAACCCCGTGAGCCACACGTAAGACAGCAAGGGGGTGGTGCTCGTGTGGTATGTGATCCAGGTCATAAACGGTCGCGAAGATGTAATGTGCGAGCGCATCGAGCGTATGGTGCCGGCTGGTGCCATGCAGGAGCTCTTTTATCCCCAATTTCAAACCGAGATTAAAGTACGCGGTGAATGGGTCAACACGACCAAGCCACTCTTTCCCGGTTATCTTATCTGCGATACGTCAGATCCCCGCACCGTGCAACAGTATCTGCTGCGCATGGACGACTTTGCTCGGGTGCTTTCCCAGGACGGTCAGTTTGTGCCGCTGGCAAAAGAAGAGGCTCAGCTTATTGGCAGCTTTACGCATAGGGGAGACCGCGTAGTGCCTATGAGCGAGGCCCTAAAAGACGGCGACCAGGTCGTAGTGACGGCAGGTCCGCTGCTGGGCCACGAAGGCCTTATCAAAACCATTAACAGACGCAAGAGCACTGCTTATTTGGAGCTCGATCTGTGCGGCCGACGCGTAACTACTCGCGTTGGCCTTGCCGTGCTTTCGGCCGAGCAGCGCGTAATGCGAAACCTTAAAAGTTGATCGCCTAGCTGCTGGCGATTGATTAAAGGGACAGGGAAGATCCCCGTGGGTGGGGACAGCGGGATCAATAGGGAAGAAGAGTACAAATCTTGAACACTGAATCTAAAAGCGCAAAGCAAAAGGGGAAGCTGAGCGCCTTTGAGCCGTATGCGTTGATGGCATTTGACATTGTGGCAACTTTTATTGCCGTGTTTATTGCATCGTGGGGAACGCAGCATTGGGCGACGCTCAGCGGGGCAGCCGGCGTATGTCCGGCTATTTTTGTGCTTGCGCTTGTCAACGTTGTTGTCTTTTGGTTCTTTCATATGTATAGCAGCTTGTGGCGCTATGCGAGCATTTCCGAGGCTGGACGTATTGTTGCTGCTGTAACGGTAGGCTCGGTAATTGGCGACGTTATCTTTAACGTGTTATTTGGCAAGGGCATGACCCTTCGTGAGGACGTTATGGCATGGGCTGTCGTCCTCATTATTTGCGGTGGCGGCCGCTTTGCCATTCGCGCAATTTATGGTAGCCAGCTCTGGCGCTTTAAAAGCAATTCCGATGCGCATCTCCCGCGTACGCTCATCGTAGGAGCAGGGGAGACCGGCTCTCTTTCCATCAAACGTATGCTCAACGGAGACCCCGATATGATTGGAGATCCGGTTGCTGTTGTTGACGATGATCCCAATAAGCAAAATCAGCGTATTCATGACGTTAAGGTCTGGGGTACTTGCGCCGATATCCCTACTATTGCGCACGATTGTGAGGCTGAACAGATTGTCGTGGCAATTCCGAGTGCCACGCATGAAGAGCGTCAGCGAATCTATGATCTGTGCATGAAGACAGGTCTTAGGGTCCTCACGCTCCCCAATGTCCGTGATATTCCGCAGGATGGTGTTGGCAGGGTTGCTCTTCGTGAGGTCGAGATCAGCGACTTGCTTTCTCGCGAGGAGAAGTCGCTTGACCTTAACCAGATGGGCTACGTTACCGGTAAGCGCATTTTGGTCACGGGCGGCGGCGGATCTATTGGCTCAGAGCTTGTACGTCAGCTGCTTCCGGCAAAGCCTGCGCAAATCGTGTTGTTCGACATTTACGAGAACACTACCTACGAGCTGTATCACGACATTATCAAGACCGCTCATGATCAGGGCACTGATATTCAAGTCTATATCGGCTCCATTACACATCTTCCAGCTATTACCAAGGTCTTTGAGAAGTACCATCCTCAAGTTGTTTTCCACGCTGCAGCCCACAAGCACGTTCCTCTTATGGAACACAACGCCCGCGAGGCAATCGAGAATAACGTCTTTGGCACGCTCAATGTTGTACGCCTTGCCGACAAGTACCAGTGCAGCCACTATGTGCAAATTTCTACCGATAAGGCCGTTAATCCCACTAACGTAATGGGCGCCACCAAGCGTATGGACGAGATGATCGTTCAGTATTACGCGGCAAACAGTAAGACTATCTTTACGGCTGTTCGCTTTGGCAATGTTCTGGGTAGTCACGGATCGGTCATCCCGCTGTTTAAACGCCAGCTTCGTGAGGGTGGCCCTATCACCATTACGCACAAGGACATCACGCGTTACTTCATGACCATCCCGGAGGCTAGCAAGCTTGTCATTACTGCCGGCGCTCTGGCGCATGGCGGCGAGATTTTTGTATTGGACATGGGCGAGCCGGTCAAGATCTACGACCTTGCCATCAACCTTATTACGCTGAGCGGTCTTAAGCCTGGCAAAGATATCCAGATCAAAGAGGTCGGCCTGCGTCCTGGCGAAAAGATGTACGAGGAGCTCCTTATGGACAACGAGCAGCTCCTGCCTACCGAACATTCCGAGATCCGCATTTCCACAGCCGAGGCCGACAAGATGGAAGAGATCAAAGACAAGCTCGAGAAGCTTCATGACTGCCTCGACAAGGATAACGACACGGTTAAGTCCGTTCTTGCTGAGGTTGTACCTACATATCATCCGCAGTTTAACGATTAGGGATAAGGAGCCGAGATGGACATTAAACCCTTCGAGAATAAGGTTTGGCTTAGCTCGCCGACCATGCATGGTGATGAGCTTAAATACATCACCGAAGCCTACGAGACTAACTGGATGTCGACGGTAGGCGAGAACATAAATGAGGTCGAGCGCCAAATGGCCGAAAAGATTGGTTGCGGCTATGCCGTTGCCCTTTCTTGCGGTACTTCTGCGCTGCATCTTGCCATGAAACTCGCTGGAATTAAGTCTGGTGATAAGGTTCTTTGCAGTGATATGACTTTCGACGCTACGGTGAACCCAGTTGTTTACGAGGGTGGTGTTCCTGTATTTATCGATACGGAGCGCGATACCTGGAACATGGATCCCGTCGCTCTTGAGAAGGCTTTTGAGCTGCATCCGACCGCTAAGGTTGTTGTAGCTGCGCATCTTTACGGCACGCCCGGTAAGGTAGATGAGCTTCGAACCATTTGCGATGCGCACGGAGCAATCCTTGTTGAAGATGCTGCCGAGTCGTTGGGTGCCACCTATAAGGGCGCTCAAACTGGCACGTTCGGCGATGTCAGTGCTATCAGCTTTAACGGCAATAAAATCATTACCGGTTCTGCCGGCGGTATGCTCTTAACGGACAGCAAAGAAGCAGCCGATAAAGCGCGCAAATGGTCAACTCAGTCGCGCGAAGCTGCTCCGTGGTACCAGCACGAAGAGCTGGGTTACAACTATCGCATGAGCAACGTGATTGCAGGCGTAGTGCGTGGCCAGATTCCCTATCTGGAGGAGCATATTGCCCAAAAGAAGGCTATTTACATGCGTTACAAGGAGGGCTTCAAGGGGCTGCCGGTGAGCATGAACCCCTATGACTCCAGCGTTTGCGAGCCGAATTTCTGGCTTTCCTGCATGCTTATTGATTCTGATGCCATGTGTAAACAGGTTCGCGGTGAGAGTGAGGCTCTTTACGTAAGCGAGTCTGGTAAGAGCTGCCCCACCGAAATTCTTGAGGCTATCGCCGCCATCAATGCAGAAGGCCGTCCCATTTGGAAGCCTATGCATATGCAGCCAATCTATCGCATGAACGCATTTGTGACACGCGAAGGAAATGGTAGGGCTAAGACAAACGCCTATATCTCTGGCGGTGCAACGGGTGCAGATGGCTTGCCTTTGGATGTAGGCGCCGACATCTTCCAGCGTGGTTTATGTCTGCCCTCTGACAATAAGATGACGCCCGAACAGCAGGACCGCATTATCGAGGTCATCAAGGGGTGCTTCGCGTAATGGCGCAAGCCGTCCACAAAGCTAACTTTTACGAGCGCTGCGTGAAGCGAGCGCTCGATTTTATCATCGCTCTTGCTTTTATAGTGCTGTTCTGGTGGATGTACGCTATCCTGGCCATCCTGGTTAGGATCAAGTTGGGTACTCCTGTGCTGTTTACTCAGGAGCGACCTGGCAAGGGTGAAAACATCTTCAAGATGTATAAGTTCCGCACAATGACTGACGAGTGCGATGCGAACGGCGAACTGCTGCCTGACGAGGTGCGCCTGACTAAATTCGGCAGCGCCTTGCGTTCCACAAGCTTTGACGAGTTGCCCGAAGTGTTCAACATCTTAAAGGGCGACATGAGCCTGATTGGACCCAGGCCGCTTCTGGTACAGTACCTGCCCCTCTACAACGAGGAACAGCGCCACCGCCATGATGTGCGGCCAGGTATGACGGGTTGGGCGCAGGTGAACGGGCGCAACGCTCTTAGCTGGGAGCAGAAGTTCGCCTATGACGTGGAATACGCTCGCAATTGCACATTCACTATGGACCTAAAAGTGTTCTTAACAACGTTCAAGGTAATTTTCAGCCGAAGTGGAATTAGCAGTGGCACCTCGGTGACTATGGAAGCGTTCACAGGTACGCCATCAGATGGAAAGGTTGAGACTCGATGAAGGTGCTGATCCTTGCCAATAATGATGGAGGCTTGCTTCATTTTAGGGGTGAACTGATCGCGGAACTCGTTAAAGCTGGGCATGAGGTTGTTTTCTGCATACCAAGCGGCGAGCTGGTTCCTGAGATTGAAAAACTCGGGGCCTCATTCATTGATAACCCTTTTCTAATTCGGCGTGGCACGAATCCAGTGGACGATGTCCAACTGATTCGTTTTTATCGTAAGGTGCTTAAAAGAATCCAACCCGACATTGTGTTTACATATACAATTAAACCAAACGTGTATGGTGGTATTCTCTGCGGTAAGTTCGGTATTCCCTACCTTGTTAATATTACAGGATTGGGTACTGCGGTCGAGAATGATGGACCGCTTCAGAAGTTAACACTCGGGCTTTATAAGCTAGGGCTGAAGAGGGCACAGGTCGTTTTTTTCCAAAACGAGGCGAACAGGGATTTTATGCTATCCAGGGGGATCGTAGGGAATCGTTGCGATCTGTTGCCTGGCTCCGGAGTTAATCTTCAGCGATTTCGTCTTTTGGACTATCCAAAAGACGATGGGGTTATTCGTTTCTTTTTCTTCGCTCGAGTAATGCGTGAAAAAGGCATCGAAGAATTCCTCGAAGCTGCTAGGCAGATTCGAGGAAGGCACCCAAATACAGAGTTTCATGTCTGCGGCAGCTGTGAGGAAGAATACAGAGGTTCCCTCGAGGCTTGCGAGAAGGACGGCGTCGTCATCTACCACGGAAGCGTCAAAGACGTGCGAGAGATGCATGCCCTGTCAAGCTGCACGGTGCATCCCACTTTCTATCCGGAGGGTATGTCGAATGTCCTGCTGGAGAGCTGCGCCTGCGGCAGACCGATCATTACGACGAACCGGCCTGGGTGCAGGGAGGTCGTGGATGACGGCGTCAATGGCTTCGTCGTAAAGCAGAGAGACGCGGAAGACCTTATCTCAATAATCGAGAATTTTCTTGCCCTGTCCTATGCCGAGAAAAGGGAGATGGGCCTGAACGGCAGGAGAAAGGTCGAGAGGGAGTTCGACAGGCAGATAATTGTCGAGCGCTACCTGAAGGAAATGGCGGTTATAGAAGAAGCGAAGGAGGCGCGCCGTTGAGGGGGGGCGGTGAACAACGTTATCAGCGCTACATGGACATTTTTAAGGATGGCCGTTTGGAAAATCGGGCTGATGGGAAGCCTTCACCTCAAAGGCGCGATCCAAAGGATTTCACACAATGAGATTTGTAATTTCAATGAGGACTCGAAAGTCAATATCGGGTGCAGCGTCCGAATCCTCAGCGGAAGCAAGATTAAGGAGAGAAAAGGCTCGAACTCTACAATCGACGGCAACTTCCGCATCAACTATAACCGCATGGACATCTGCCATGACGCGGTAACTATCGGCGCAGGCACAGAGTTCGGACCAAATGTCCTCGTTTACGAACATGACCATACCTTCATGGAGGGGTCCTCAAAGAGGGCTTCTTCGTATGCGTACCGGTGGAGATTGGAGAGAACTGTTGGATAGGCGCGGGAACGATAATCCTTCGAGGAATGAAAATCGAGGCGAACTCGGTGGTCTCGGCGGGGAGCATCGTGAAAGGCGAGTTTTCCAGCGATTCCTTGATCTTGCATCGGCGCACCACAGAAGTTCGGGGCTGCTGATGGCTAATATGGATGGCGTCATCCATAGAGGAATGACGGCCACCATCGTCATGGCGACGTACAACGGAAGGCAGTTCCTTCGGGAGCAGCTTGACTCGATTGTTTCGCAGGGGCGACAGGCTGACGAGGTGGTGATCGTCGACGACTGTTCGAGCGATGGCACGCCGGAGTACATCGATGCGTACATTGATGAGCACGGCCTGACGGACACATGGAGGATCTATCGCAACGAGAAGAACCTCGGGTTCGTTGGAAACTACCTCAAGGGATGCTCGCTCGCGAAGGGTGACGTCGTCTTTTTCTCCGACCAAGACGACGTTTGGGCGGATGGCAAGATTTCCAAGATGATGTCCGTGTTTGAGAGGCACGAAGACGCGCTCGTAGTATCGTGCGACACGACGATCATCGACCAGGACGACAGGCCCGACAACACATTCCAGACCTCGCTTAGGCGCACGGGGGAGGGAGTATGGAAGGTTGACTTCGACCAGCAGGTCTCATCTATGCTCAGTAGCGGCCTGACGCTTGGCGTGAAGCACTCCTTTATGGATGAGATGACTCCCATCATCGAGCGCGAGGACCTCGTGTACGATTCGCCGCTCGGGCTCTTCGCGGCGGCCAAGGGTGGATTCTACCGCGTCGGCGGAGAGGCACTTGTCCTGCACAGGGTTCACAGGAGCAACGCATCCGCGCCCACCTATTCTCTGAAGTCGAGACTGTCAAACCCCGAACAGCACATTAAAGGCAGAAAGCATCAGCTCAAGCATATCAAGGCGTGTAGAAAGTACTGCGCCAACGAGCTGGATTCCGGTACGCTCGATCGACTCGATGAGGAGATTGCGGCACGTGAGATTGCCGTCAAAGCCATGGAGGAGCGAAAGCCGCTTCCGCTTATAGCGCAATTGATTAAGAAGGGGCCGATGGCCAACGAGAAAATTAGCCTTGTGAACCTCATTGTCGCCCTAAGGAGACATTGATGAGGGGCATTGCGGCCTGCATCGTTACCTTCAACCCGGAGCTTGCGCGCTTTTCGGAATGTCTGTCCGCCGTAGCCGAACAGGTGGAACACGTTTTTGTCGTGGACAACGGCTCAAACGAGACGGGTGGGGTGAAAGCGCTCTGCCGTGAATATGACAATGCAATTTTCGTTCCCCTGGGGGAGAATAAAGGCATTGCTGCCGCCCTCAACATGGGATGTGCTGCCGCAGACGAGAAGCGCTGCACCGCCGTATTGACGCTCGACCAGGACTCGGTATGTGAAGATGGCTTGGTGGAGAAGCTGGCGGCGCATTTGACCAAAGACGTTGGGGTTGCGGCACCTTGGATTTCTTACGCGGGCAACGAGGAATATTACGAATTGCCGCAAGATGGGCCCTACGAGGTCGAATGGACGATAACTAGCGCGTCGTTGACGAGCCTTGACGCCTGGAGGAAGATCGGTGGTTTCGATGAGACATTGTTCATCGACAGCGTTGATCGCGATTTCTGCATTCGACTTCGTAGAGCCGGCTATCGCGTGGTCATTGACCCTGCGACTTCGCTGTCCCATGAACTTGGAGACATGCGCTGCGTCCGGATTCTCGGCAAGGTAATTCACGTCACCAACCACAGCAGTTTTCGCAAGTACTACATAGCCAGAAATAAAATTCTTCTCTTTAGAAAAAGCGAGATTGCTCTTCCTGTATGTCTCAAAGAGGAAGCGCAGGAAGCTATTAAGATCCTATTTGAACAAAACCGTATGTCGAAAGTTGTCGCAATCATTCGTGGAGTTCATGACGGACTATCGCGTAAAGCGAACTAGAGCGACGTATCGGAAGGTTGCCGTGCTATATCTATATTCTTTAACACTGCTCATAATGCTTGGCCTCGTAATTTTGATTACGCGAGATTTATTTGCACATAACGCGTTGTCTCTCTTAGCGTGGGTGATGGCGTTTTTCTCTCTAGTAAATTGCGGATATAGGATTGATGAAAACAGTCCGGCCTATCTTGTTTTAGTTATTGGAATACTTGCGTTTCAATTCTTCTTTTTATTCTCAGCTGGTTCCAGAAAAGAACATGAGGCCCACGGACACGAGGCACTATTCTCTTTGGACAATGAGAACCTGAAGAAAATACTTGTGATTGAGGTATTGGTCGTTGCGGTTGTATTCGCTTGCTTTTTGACACAAGTGCCACAGGTCGAACAAATTACGACTCTGCTTACTACTATGAAATCGGGAGATTCGGACAGTGCGTTGAAGATGCCGTCTTGGATGGGATATGCGGAAAATATTATCGAAGGATTCTCGATTGCTATCCTGTTTTCGTACTTCAAGTGCGACGAGACGATCAGAAGGCAAAATGCAAAGCTTGTTGTATTGCAGGTGATTTTAGGGCTTGCATGTTGTTTTTTAAAATTAAGCAGAAATGGTTTTTTGTGGTACCTACTGCCGTTGGTGGCTGTGTTTGTAAAAGGCAAAAAACTATCGTTTAGGCAGTGCGTATATGTGCTGCTTGTTGGCTCGGTCGCCTTCCTTGTGATATTTTTCGGTTTCGCCTGGCTTAAATATGGATATAGATACTCCACGTTCAATTTCGGTGAATTATTCTCTGATCAGTTCATTAGCTACCTTGCATCTCCCCTTGTTTGTTTCCAGCTATTTTTCGATTCTTATCAGCCGAGTGGAACGTTCTCTAACACGCTTCGATTTTTTTCGGCGTTTAACGTGGCCCTTGGCCTGGGCGATGGCGCGAACGAACTTGTCCAGCAATTTATATATATTGCCAATGGCGTATCCAGCAATGTATACACCATGTTCCAGTATTACTGCGATGATTTTGGCGTAGTATACAGCATTATTATGAGTGCGATTTTGGGCTTGATGTCTGGTTTTTGCTACAAGCGAGAGAATGTTGATGCACTGTTTGGATACCTAAGCTGTCTGCTTCTATATCCGGCCTTTATGCAGTTCTTCCAAGATCAGTATTTTTCGCTTGCTTCTACTTGGCTGCAACTTCTTTTTGTGGGGCTTATTGTGTTTAGAACCAAGCTTGTTCTGCGTCGCGTTGAGGCTGAGCAAGTCAATTTTTCTCGGGAGTTAAAATGCTAGGAATCCGAACGAAAATTAGGCATGTATCCGCTTCTTTGAAGTGGGCCAAAGCCAATGGGCACAACAGAACACAACTCGGGCGTTGGGCAATCGGGCTCGACAATGTCACAATTGGCGATTACTCCTACGGGGAAATCAACGTTCTTACGGCGTCCAAGCAGCCCAAGCTCGCCATAGGCGAATTATGCTCGATTGCGCCAAATGTGACTTTCGTTATTCACAACAACCATCCCATCGATCATTTCACGACGTTTCCTCTGCGCCGCTTTGTCTTGGGAGAGACTTACGATGAGGCATGCGGGGACGGCGGTATCGTCGTCGAAGAAGACGTTTGGATTGGCTACGGCGCGACCATCTTGGACGGCGTCCATATAGGCCGGGGGGGGTCGTCGCAGCAGGGGCTGTCGTCACCAAGGACGTGGAGCCTTACACGATCGTTGGGGGTGTGCCGGCAAAACCCGTCAAGAAACGCTTCAGCCAGGACGTCATCGACCGGCTCCTTGCGCTCGACTACTCGAAGGTGGACAGGCGTTTCATGGAGACACATATCGAACAGCTCTATCGTCCGCTGGACGAGCGCTCCATTGGGGAGCTGCTAGATGAGCCAGGGGACAGGCATGAACTATAGGTCTCTGGCGGGCAACATGGTTGTCGCGTTCGCGGCCCAGGGTATCTCGTTCTTGGCGAGCGTCGCTATGTCACTTCTCGTGCCGAAGGTGCTCGGCGTCGAGACGTACGGCTATTGGCAGCTGTTTATTTTTTACGCTAGCTACTCTGGCTTCTTCATGCTCGGTCTCAACGACGGTATCTACCTCATCGAGGGCGGTAACACGAGAGGCGAGATAGACAAGCGAGCTGTGAACTCGCAGTTTCGCTTCGGCATGGCATTCCAGCTCGTCGTGGCCGCCGTCATCGCCATCATCGCCGTTGTTTGGGCGCCCGAGGCGCAGCGCTCATTCGTCCTACTGGCGTTCGCCCTCTACACCGTGCTCTGTAACCTTGCCGGATTCCTTGGCTATATCTTCCAGTCGATGAACGAGACCAAGCTCTTCTCGTATTCCACCATGATCGACCGCCTGGTGTTTCTGGCCATCATCCTCGTGATGGTATTTATTCGGGTCCCTGATTTCGAGCCCTATGTTTTCGCCTTTTTAATTTCGAAAGCCTGTTCGCTGACCTATTGCATCGTTCGCTCCCGTGATTTCTTCGCGGCCAGGGCGCTGCCCTTGACGGAGGCCGCCAGGCTGAGCCTTTCGAGCATGAAGGTCGGCTTCGCACTGATGATATCGAACGTGGCCTCGATGCTCGTCCTGGGTGTTGCGCGGGCGCTGGTAGACAACGCCTGGGGAATTGAGGCCTTCGGGCGCGTGTCGTTCTGGCTCTCGATGGTGAACTTCTTCATAACCTTTGTGTCGCAGGCGAGCATGGTGCTGTTCCCGGCGCTTAGGCAGGGCACCGAGGGAGAACGAAGAGCTTTCTACCGCTTCGTTCGCGACATGATGGAGGTGACGTTTCCTGTGGTCTACCTCCTGTATTTCCCGATGGCATGGGTGCTGTCCCTCTGGCTTCCGCAATACGCCGACACCATGCACTATTTCGCGATTCTGTTGCCCGTCTGCGTGTTCGATACGAAGATGAACCTGTGCTGCACCACGTATTTTAAGGTGCTGAGGGAGGAACGGACGCTCCTCAAGGTGAACCTTTGCACGCTAGCGGGCAGCATAGCGCTTTGCACCATTGGCGTTTACGTGATCGGATCGCTCGATGCCGTCCTGCTTGGCACCGTCGCATGCATCGTTTGCCGTTCCCTTTGGTCGGAACGGCACTTGAACGCGAAAATTGGGGTTTCCACAACACCCGCTCCCATCGAAGAGGTCGTGCTCACAGCTGCGTTTGTGGCGCTAGCGCTTTGCGCGCCCGCGCTTGTTGCCGTCCTGGGGTATTTGGCGCTTTACGCAGCTTATTTGGTACTGAACAGGCATTCGGCGCGAGACATGCTTGCCTTGACCAAGCGAGTGCTTACGCGTGGGAAATGAACGGATGCATAGCGCGGCTGGTCTGGAATAGATACTCAATTACTCAACTTAGAAAGGAATAGCACAATGAAAGGCATCATCCTCGCCGGCGGGTCCGGCACGCGCCTGTACCCGCTCACGCTCGTGACCTCCAAGCAGCTGCTGCCGGTCTACGACAAGCCCATGATCTACTACCCGCTCAGCACACTCATGC
>NZ_JBBNLV010000018.1:0-41058 GCF_040092295.1 Collinsella sp. CLA-ER-H9 | reverse complement strand
TCCCTCCATCGCGGGCCGGGGGATTCCGGCCCCTCTGGGGTTGCCTACCCGGATTCGCGACTCAGGACTCAGCGCAACGCGTTGCGCTGAGTCCTGAGGCTGTTGCAATGAAGATGAGAATCAAGGGGCATCTTCCAACCATATAGGTAGGCAAGGTCGTAGCAGGCATGAAATCCCGCCATCGACAGCATGGTAAACCCGCGAATGGTATCAAAGACCGTGATGCGTTTTTGCATTACGAGAACCGGCGCATCAAGCCGACGACCTTGCCCAGGATTGTGGGATTTGTCGCATAGATAGGCTCCATAGTGTCGTTTTCGGGCTGCAGGCGAACGCGTCCCTGTTCCTTATAGAACGTTTTGACTGTTGCGGAACCATCGATCATGGCCACGACAATCTCGCCATTCATGGCGCTCTTCTGCTCGCGGACGATGATGTAGTCGCCGTTATAGATACCGACGTTAATCATCGAATTGCCGTGGACCTCGAGGATAAAGGACCCCTGGTCCGTTGCGATCTCGGTTGGGATGGTAAAGGTGTCCTCGATATTCTGCTCGGCAAGAATAGGAATCCCTGCAGCGACACGGCCTACGAGAGGCAGCGATACGGTGCCGCGAGGCGCCGTGGGCTCATCGGACTTTGAGATGGATACGGAAGATCCGTCCTCGTCAAAGAGCTCGAGGGCGCGAGGCTTGGTGGCGTCACGCTTGAGCAAGCCTCGCGCTTCGAGTGCGGAGAGATGCGCATGTACGGTGCTGGGGGAGGAAAGGCCCACAGCCGAAGCCATCTCGCGCACACTGGGCGGATAGCCCTTTTCCTGCTGATATTCCTTGATGAAGTCGTAAATTTGCTGCTGACGCTTGGTAATTTTGCGAGCCATCAGGGATTCCTCTCTACCCATACCAAACAAATGTTCTATTATTGCTTGACAGGAACAACTGTTCGAAGATAATAATAACCGAACACTCGTTCCCGCGCTAGACTTTTTTGTCCCCGCGGCTTGATAAAACAGTTCTCGTCAAAACAAACGAGAGGGGAACAGAATGAACGCAGCGGATATGGTCCAGGGAAACCTTGCCCTTAAGCTCGAGGCGCCTGCCTCGCCTGCCTTCACGGTCGTGAAGGGTGGACGCTCTCATTTTCAGGCCGTGGCCACTAAACCTGTTCGCACCCAGCGTGCAGCCGCTGCTTCGGCTCCTGTTGCCCTGAAGGCTTCGACGATTGTTGCTGTTGCTGTAGCATTCACCCTGTTCTTTGTGCTCGCCACGTCAGTTTTTTCTGCTCGTCAAGCATCGTATGCCGATTCCGTAGCCAACGTCACCTACGAGACGGTTCGTGTGCAGTCCGGCGATTCCCTGTGGTCGCTTGCCCAGGAGCATCCCATCGATGGCCTTTCCACGCAGGAGACTTCCGACATGATTCGTAGTGTCAATCACCTCGATCGCGGCTCCCTTGATGCCGGTGCAGTTCTGAAAGTTCCGGCTCGTTCGTAAGATTTCCGCTCGGTCGCATGGTACCCTTGTTATCGTTTAGGAGGAGGTACCATGCGCTGTCCCAAATGCGGCAAGGCACATACCCGCGTTGTCGATTCCCGCATGCAGGAGTCGAACAACACTATCAAGCGTCGTCGCGAATGCTGTTCGTGCAATTATCGTTTTACGACGTTCGAGCGCTGCGAAGATCCCATCGAGGTTATCAAATCCGACGGGTCTAAGCAGCGGTTCGATCGCAACAAGCTGCTGGTCGGCCTGATGCGCGCCACGATTAAGCGCGATATCGACACGAAAAAGCTCAACGAGATCATCGATGATATCGAGGTGGAGTTGCGTTCGCGTACGCTGACGGCTGTTACGTCCCACGAACTGGGCGATATGGTGCTCAAGCGCCTGGCCAAGATCGACAAGGTGGCCTACATTCGCTTTGCCTCGGTCTATCGCGATTTCAAAGACGTCGACGAGTTTTTGCAAGAGCTCGACAAGCTAAGGTGATTTCATGTCCAACATTACCGTTAACATTAAGCGTCTCGATCCCACGGTCGAGCTTCCCAAATACGCACATCCCACGGATGCCGGCCTTGACCTCCGTGCCAACGAAGACTGCACCCTCAAGCCCTTTGAGCGCCGCTTGGTCTCCACTGGCTTGGCCATTGCGCTGCCCGATGGCTACGCCGGCTTTGTCCAGCCCCGCAGCGGTCTAGCCATTAAGCAGGGCCTGTCTATAGTCAACACGCCCGGTCTCATCGACGCCCACTATCGAGGCGAGCTTAAGGTCATCCTCATCAACCTGGATCCCACCAACAATATCCAGATCAGCAAAGGCGACCGCATCGCCCAACTCGTCATCCAAGAAGTCCCTACAGTCAATCTCGTAGAGGTAGACGAACTAGATAAAACCGACAGAGGCAACGGAGGCTTCGGCTCCAGCGGCGTCGCCTAGTTGCTTCTGTTCGCTCACCCGTGGGAGGGCCCTATATATCAGCCCGTGCTCAAACATTCTCGTGGGGCACTCGTATCCCTCCCGCCTGCCTCTCACACATATCATTCCATGCTCAAACATTCTCGCTTCGCTTCGCTCGCTGCGAAACTGCGCGTGGAACGATATGCGAGAGAGGCAGGCGGGCGGCTACTCGCTTGAAAAAATATTTACATTCTAGTTAGCCGACGCGACAAAGGACTAGTCTCTTTGTCGCGTCGGCTAACTGTATTTATCTTTTCCGGTCTCGCCTTTGTTGGTTCTACTGGAGGGGAATCTAGTGTAGGTGCTAGTACGTAAACGCAGCTTGCCTGTGGGGGGGCATATATATCGTCCCGCGCGCAGTTTCGCAGCGAAGCGAGAATGTTTGAGCACGGGATGATATATATGCCCCCCCACAGGCAAGCGGACAGTCCGAAGCTAGCGGATATGCGCGGGCTTCCCGCCCCAGTAGAAGCGGCAGAAGGCACGTTTACGTTTTTGGGGTTTGCCTGCAAGCTCCATGGTTGCGATGGCGATATCCTCGGCTGCGCGTGGACGGCGCAGCACTTCGCCGTTAATGAGTAGTGCCTTGAGCGATTCGGGATGATCGTGGAGATGGCGCAGTGTCACGATGAGCTCGCGTGCGGTCGTGACATGCATGCTGGCGCCCATGCCGGTGAGCATGGTGGTGTTGGCCTTTTCCTGGCCGTAGGACTTGCCCAGCAGAATCATCGGCAGGTGTGCGCACAGGCATTCGGTAACAGTGAGTCCGCCCGATTTGAGAATTGCTAGGTCACAGCCGTGCATAAGCGCTGCCATGTCATCGACGTAGTCAAGAACCGTGACGTTCTCGAGTTTCATGGCATCGAAAAGCGTTTTGAGACGGGTGGCATATTCGGCATCCTTGCCCGGCAAAAAGACAAAGTGCATGTCCTCGAAGCTGCGCAGGAAGGGGAGGGTGCGGTCCATCTCCGCGCGAAAGCGAACGTACGGTTGAGGCAAACTGGCGCCGGCCATCACCAGCACAACGAGCTTGTCTGTGGGGAGATTGAACTTCTCGAGTTCTTCCTCGCGGTTATAGTCCGTATCAAACCCGGCGCGAATGGGGATGCCCGTAATGCGGATCTTTGCCTCGGGAACCTTACGGGGTCGGAGTGTTTCGGCCATAAACTCGTTTGCCACGCAGAATAGGTCGGCGTCCTTATGGGGCCACCAACCCTCGACCTCGTAATCGGTCGGTACGCAAATGACGGGATAGTCGATTCCCGTAATGACGCGCGCGCCGACGGCGACGTTGGCTGCCGTGATATGTGTGGCTACCACGGCAATGGGCCTGCGAGTTCGAACGTATTCGTTAAATGCGGGGAACATGATGCGCGACCATGCCGTGCCACCGCCCCAAAGCAGGTGTCCGGTAAGGGTATAACGCCAGGTCAAGTCATAGATTGGGCGCGTGGCGCCGGTAAACGAGGCGGCCGTTTTGTTGCCGTCGAATTTTATGCGTCCAAAATCAAGGATATCGAGCACTTCAATCTCAATATCCTCTGGGATGCCATTGGTGCCGCGGATGAGGTCGAATGCCTGCGCAATTGCATTTGCGGCGGCCTTGTGGCCCGAGCCGACCGAGGCGTGCACGATAGTCACGAGAGGTTTTTGCTGAGCCAAGAGCGTGGTTTGTTCCGATTGGGGAGTGCTGTGCGTGGGCAGGGGAGCGTCGTCGCTCGTCTGCGTCTGATCCATCGATATCTCCCCTTCATCTTTGTTTCACAGAGAATCATTGTAGTGCATGAGTGTCACGTTCGCATAAATTTGGGTATGAGCGCAAAGAACGCCAATCTTTCGACAGGAGGTCTCTTCATGACTACTCATCAGCCGATCGATGTTGCGATTATCGGCGGCGGGCCTGCGGGCTATGCTGCAGCCATTTACGCGGCGCGCGCCAACCTAACGACGACCGTGATAGAGCAAGGTATGTCGGGAGGACAGATCGCCACAACCAATGAGGTCGAGAACTATCCGGGCATTCCGCTCTTGAGTGGCGCCGAACTCGGCGAGCGGTTTCAGCAACATGCAGAGGGCCTGGGGGCACAGGTTGCATGGAGCATGGTTACAGGTATCGATTACGATGCGGATGCGGCGCTGTTTACGGTGCATCACGATATGGGCGTTACGCTGGCCTCGAGCGTTATCGCTTGCATGGGTGCCACGCCGCGATCTGCTGGTTTTGTTGGCGAGGATACGTATCGCGGTCGTGGCGTTTCTTATTGCGCGACGTGCGATGGCATGTTCTTTCGCGGTAAACAGGTCTTTGTCATCGGTGGCGGTAATGCTGCCTGTGAGGAAGCCCTGTTCTTGTCAGAAATCGCCAGCAGCGTGACCATCGTCTTGCGCCGCGATCAGTTCCGTGCCCCCGATGGCGTGGTTCAAAAGGTGCTCGCAAAAGATAATATTTTAGTTAGGTACCAAACTAGTATTGTTGAGCTTTCTGGTGAGGCGATGCCCACGACAATCACGTTTAAGGACAATGCGACTAGTGAAATGCACGCTGAGTCCTTTGATCCTGGTTCGTTTGGCATATTTGTCTTTGCTGGCACGCAGCCCCATACCGAGCTTGTAGAGCATCTGGTGGATCTGGCGCCCGACGGCGGTATTGTGACCGACGAATCGATGGCCACCCGCACGCCTGGCTTATTTGCTGCCGGCGATATCCGTTCCAAGCGTTTACGCCAAGTTGTGACCGCCGTTTCGGACGGAGCCATAGCGGCTACCAGCGCATACGCTTTCCTACACGGATAAGTACGATAATATATCTTATGTAAGGTTGTTATCTTCAAACAAAGTGGTTGGGCAGTGCATCAATGTGCTGTCAAACCACTTTTACTTAGCGGCTATGTGATATGCAAAACTAGATGACCTAGAATACAATATAGATAACGAACGGAGGATCCTTATGAACCACGTCAAACATGTTATCCCAATGTCCGATACATCGGTCAGCATTAAGCCGGAGGATATTCAGCCGACGGTGCTGCCGGATGCATTTATTCAGTCCGATATGGTGGGTAAGCTCAACGCTTTGAGCCTGCCACGCTATGACCAGCTGCCCAACGTAACGCTCTATCGCGATCAGGTTATTGAATATGTTGCGCTGTGGATGGAGCCGCTTTCGATTTGCGTAGAGCAGCCCGTTATCACACCATCGATGATCAATAACTACGTGAAGGTCGGTCTCGTTCCTGCTCCGGTTAAAAAGCAGTATGGCCGTGAGCAGATTGCGCGTCTCATCGCCATTTGTATCTTTAAGCAGGTGCTGCCCATCGCTGCGGTTCAGGCACTCTTTAATATTCAGCGCTTGAGTTACGACGCTCCGACTGCTTTCGATTATGTAGTCGATCAACTTGAGGCATCGATTCGTGCGGCGTTTTCCGTCGAGCAGACTCCCGTGCCCGATACCGCCCATCAGGTCACGCGCGAGTCGCTGCTCGTGCGCAGTGCGGTATCGTCCTTCGTTTCGAAGGCATACCTGATGAGCTACCTTAAGTTTAATGGGTTTAATAGCTAATCGAGGCATAAGACGGGCGGGATAAAGAGCCATTGGCCCCTTATCCCGCCCGTGCGTTTGTCTAGTTGGAAATTATCGGCCCGAAGCCACGCCCATGCCGTAGCCGATGATGAGGCCGTGCATCTCGGCATAGTATGAATCTAGCCCGTTACAGGGCATGATGATAGTCTTGGAGCCTGGCCAGCGCTCCGCAATTCGGCTGGCAAGTGCCTGGGCGCCTACCTCATTCTCGACGTGGTCGATAACGACCTCGCCGCCAGTAAAGCCTTCGGCCTCCATGGTGTCGACAATCTTGGTGAGCATCTTCTTTTCGCCGCGGGTGTGACCAACGAGTTCAATTTTGCCCGCTTCGCTCGCCGTGCCCAAAATGCGGATATTGAGCTTGTTAGCAATAACGCCGGCCGCCTTAGGGATACGTCCGGCCTTCGCAAGGTTTTCGTAATTGCACAAACTAAAGAGGATCTTGCTGTTCTGCTCCAAGCTATCGAAATAGGCGCAGGCGTCCTCAAAGGAGGTATCTGGGTTGCTTGCAAGATAGCGGTCGAACAGCAGGAAGATCAAATCCATTTTGCCACCTGCGGCTCGCGAGTTAACCAAATGAATCTGACGGTCCGGCTCCTCGGCAAGCACCATGTCACGTGCGGTGGCCGCGGCATTGTAGCTTCCCGAGACTCCCTCGGAGATGGGCATGCAAATCGTCTTGTCGGCAAGCCTAAAGAGTTCGGTCCACTCGCCTACGCTCGGACAGGCGCTCGAAGAAGCGCTCGACTCCGCCTGCACGGCGCAATTGAGTTCGTGAACATCGAGCGTGAGGTCATCGACGAACTCGCGCTCCCCCACTCGAATTTTGAGGGGTGCAAATGCAAAGGTGGTATGGGGCGCGGTCGGTTGCCAATCGCGGAGGTTGCAGCTCGAATCGGAGATAAGTGCCCAGCTCATAGAGGGTCCTTTCTAGATGTTTCTCATTTATTATAGCCATCTTGCTTACCTTTGAAACGTGCATCTAGTATTGAAAACTAGCTCATTGGGGTCATGTATGGAGCACGGTCACAAATAAATGAACCTCGCAGCCCAAAGGCCACGAGGTTCACATTCGTTTGCTATACAGAGTGACTTAGTAGCGCACGAAAATGTAGTTGTTGTTCATGCCGGCTGCGACGGAGCTGATGATGACGCCCGTCTTGTAGTCGGAAGCATGGATCATCTGACCATTACCGATATAGATGCCAGTATGGTAGGAGTTAACCACGACATCGCCCGGTTGCGGGTCGGACACGCGGGTCCAACCCATGAAGGTGCCGGTGGTGCCCAGACGGCAGTAGCGGCCCGTGAGACAGTAGCTTACAAAACCGGAGCAGTCAAAGCTGTCCGGTCCAATGCCGCCCCAGGAATAAGCGCAACCCAGCTTGCTGTAGGCACGCGAAACAACGGAGCCGCCGTCAACAGACTGGTTCGGTGCGGAAGGCGTCGGAGCCGGAGCCGGAGCCGGGGCGGGCTGCGGCGTAGGGGCCGGAGCGGGCGTAGGAGTGGGCGCGGGCGTATTGCCGCCATCGTTGGTGTTCTCAGTCGTACCGGCGGTGTCGTTGCTCACCGTAGCCTTCTCGGCGGTGCTGGCGTTAATGCCGGCCTGAAGTGCTGCGTTGGCTTCAGCCTCGGCGGCAAGCTCGGCCTGCAGCTGGGAGTCCAGGGAGCTCACGACACTCTGGGCCTCAGCCTGCTGGGCGTTGAGCTCGTCGACCTTCTTCTGCGTCGCGGCGACGTTCTTCTCCTGCTCGGCCTGCTTATCGGTGAGCTGCTGCTTAAGGTCCTTGACATCCTGAATGGTCTGGGCCTGCTTGTCGGAAACCTTGCCGTAATAGAACAGACGGTTGAGCATGTCGCCCAGATCGTCGACGCCCGTCAGAACCTGAAGGAGACTCAGACCGCCGGTCTTGTACTCACCGGCAACGTAGCTCGAAAGCTTTGCCTGGCCCTCGGCAATCTCTTGCTGCTTTTGCGTGATCTCGCCTGCAGTCTGATCAAGCTCCTGCGTCTGTGCGGAGAGTTCTTCATGAATTTGCTGGGTTTGCGTGCCGATCTGCTCGAGTTTGGTACGAGCGGCGGCAAGGTCGGATGCGGTATCGGCATAGGCAGGAGCCGCGAGGCCCAGGCCCAAAACACAAGCGAGGGTTGCCGTAGCAGCGCAGCGTGCCATGTTTTTATGCGTGTTTGCTGTGCGCATGGAGCTTCCTTTCCGGTATCTAAGGGTAACGTCTAGTCCACCGTTACCAGGCTAAAGAGCTCAACGTCCTCGTTGGAAGGCGTGAGCTTCTCGCGCGGGTTGAGAAACGCAAGCTCGAGGATACAACCGTAACCCACAAGCTTTGCGCCCATATCTCGCACCAGTTTACCTGTTGCCTCGACGGTTCCGCCCGTCGCGACCAAGTCATCCAGAATCAACACGGTATCTTTAGAGGTAATGGCATCGGCGTGGATCTCGATAGAGTCGGTGCCATATTCGAGCTCGTAGCTCTCGCTTACCGTCTTGCGCGGCAGCTTGCCCGGCTTGCGTGCGGGCACAAAGCCAGCGCCCAGGGCGACGGCCACGGGCACGCCGACCATAAAGCCGCGGGCCTCGGGACCCACGACCTTGGTGATGCCCATGCCGGCAAAATGCTCAGCCAGGGCATCAACCATGGCCTTTAGCGCCTCGGGATTACCAAAGAGCGGCGTGATGTCCTTAAAGATGACTCCGGGCTCGGGATAGTCGGGGATGTCGACGATGTGAGATTCGAAGTCGTACATGGCATGACCTTTCAGGGGAGGCTGGTTTGTAGCAGCGTCTATTTGGCCGCGCTGGCGGTGCCGGCGCGTGAGGGGGTGACAACCTTGAGCGGCTGCACGAGGGATTCCTCACGCACGGGGACCGCGGAGGTAGATGCCTCTTCGCTTTTGGCCTTGGTTGACTCGGAGCGTGCGATCTCCTCGTCGAGGGCATCGATATCGGCATCCTCCACCACGGCGTTGAGTGACTCAAATACACGGTTCTTGAGCAGAGCGGTATGGACGCCCTCGGTGAGGTCATGCAGCTTCTTAAATGCACGCTCGAGCTTGGCATCGCGCTCGTCGTCGGAAGTATCCATACCGAGCATGCTTACGAGCACCTGCTCAAACATCGAGGACTCGCGGTTTGCGGACGATACGTACTGGCGCAGGTTGCGCGGCTCGATATGGAAGCGCGAAAGCTCGGAGCAATAGCGGATGATCGGGAAATCGCGGCCATCGACAAGCTCGCGATTCTGCGGGCTCTTGATGATGCGAATAAGGTCGTTTTCGGCCAGGGAGCGGATAAACGAGATCTCGACGCCAAGCATATCGGGGATGGTCTCGATGGGATGCAGCTTTTGCTTAGTCTCTTTGGGTTCCGTCTTGAGCGGAACATCGGACAGCAGACCCACCTCGTAGGCGAGCGTAGACAGGTCCGTGGCGTTTTCCAGGCGCTGCTTGATCACATTGAGCGGCATGTAGCGAGTCTTCTGGAGGTGCAGAATGACCTCAAGGCGGTCAACGTCCTCCTTGGAGTACTGACGATAGCCCTTAGGCGTGCGATGAGGGGTGATGAGCCCCTCATCTTCGAGAAATCTAATTTTTGAGTTCGAAAGATCGGGGTATGCGCCTCGAAGTAGATTGACGACCTGGCCGATACTCAGATAGTTGCGTTCGGCCATGCCCTACTCACCGGTTTCGATGCGCTCCGGCGTGCTCTCGTGGTAGATGAGCGTAAACGTACCGATCTGGACGGAAGAACCATCGTGCAGCGGTGCACCGTTGACGATGGCGCCATCAACCCACGTACCGTTGAGCGAGCCCAGGTCCTCGATGCGGGCACCCAGACCCTCGCGAATAATGCGCGCATGGCTACGCGACACGGTCATGTCGTTGAGGAAGATGCCGTTAGCGGGATCGCGGCCGATGGTGGTCACATTATCCTCGAGCTCAAAGGCTGCACCGGTTTGAGGGCCTTTGACGATAGATAAGACGGGCGCGGTGATGTGCACGTTGGCCATGAGGTCGGGAACGGTGACATCGCTCGAAGGAACGCGGAAAACGCAGGTGGCGTCTGAGGCCTTATCGTTCTGAGGCATATTGTTAACCATGTTGTCCATGACAACCCCTAACTTAACGCGGACATGCCGCAAAGAATGAACTGTACGTAATCATACCCCAACGACTTAGTCTTCGATTTCGGGGTTAAGAAAGTCGATGTCTTCGTCCTCGGGATGCGCCACGGCTTGTTTAATGGCCGCTCCACCCTTAATGGAATAGATGACGGCGGTGAGCATGGAGAAGATGACGCCGCCGTACACAAAGAAGATGCCAAGCGGTACCGGGCTGCCGTTGAGGCCCGGGAAGGCCGTGAACGTGGCGGGCAGCAGATGCCAGCCATCCACAGTGGGAAAGCCTAACAGCATGAGCGAGAAGCCGGTCATGAGCAGCGCCGTCGCAATCTTGCCGGGAAAGACGACGTCGATGGGGCGGCGGTGATAGTGGCGCACGATGAGCGTGCCGATACCAAGGTAGATATCGCGACCAATGATGAGCACGCAGACCCAGATGGGAAGCTCGCCGCGGACCACCAGGCCCAGTACGCCGGTAAATAGCAGCGCACGGTCGCAGATGGGATCCATAACCTTGCCGAGCCACGAGACCGTTTTGGTCATGCGGGCAATCTGGCCGTCCATCCAGTCGGTGGAGGCCGCGATGGCATAGATGACGATGGCGACGACACGGTTGTTGTCCGTCACAAACAGGTACAGGAAGACCAGCGTGAGGATCAGACGCGTGAAGGTAATGAAATTGGAGATCGTGAAGATCTTATTCGACGGGTAATCGGAAGTGCCGATAAGCTCCTTTTTGATCTTCTTTTTGATGCCCACAGGACTCCCCCGCTGGTAAACGACAAAACTTTCGATACTATACCCGTTCTAGCGATGTCTATCCAGCGCGAGCATAGAGAGTCCAGACATGAGGACGGTATCGGACGGGATGTCTATCGCTTTTGTGTACATCAGCCACCAAACATACCAAACATGTCTTTTTTGGAGGCTGGTGTACAGGTTTTTGTTGCGCAGACGAATTAAGGGGGAAAGTCGTTGATTCTTCGTTGCTTTAAGTAATTGATTTTTAAACAAAAAAGTCAGGCACTAAGTGCGCGCCATGGGCACCTCCGTCCTTGTTATCGCGATAAACATACCATGAGTGGCGTACGGGTCGTGAAGGGCTGGCGCCAAAAGAGCCCAACGGCCGTTACAGCTTCGTTAGAAACGCGCCCCACCATGGATGGTGAACCCGAAAGGCAAGGCGCGCGGGCACGGCGACTCGGCCCGCGCGCCCGGAAGAGAAAGGACGAACCCATGGGCTACATGCTCGAGACGCGCGCGCTCACCAAGCGCTTCGGCCGCGGCGACCAGGCGCAGGATGCCGTGGCCGACGTGAGCCTTCATATCCGCGAGGGCGAGGTGTACGGGCTGCTCGGCCCCAACGGCGCCGGCAAGTCGACAACGCTCAAGATGATCTGCGGGATGCTGCGGCCGACGGCCGGGGAGATCCTCTTTGCCGGGCACGCCTGGCGCCGCGAGGACCTCTACGCAATCGGCAGCCTCATCGAGGAGGCGCCGCTCTACCCCAACCTCACCGCGCGCGAGAACCTGCGCGTGCGCACCACGCTGCTGGGCCTTCCCGAGAGCCGCGTAGATGAGGTGCTCGCCGCCGTGGACCTCGCGGACACCGGGAAGAAGCGCGCCGGGCGCTTCTCGATGGGCATGCGGCAGCGCCTGGGGCTCGCGCTGGCGCTGATCGCTCGGCCACGCCTGCTCGTGCTCGACGAGCCCACCAACGGCCTCGACCCCATCGGCATCGAGGAGCTGCGCGACCAGATCCGCGGCTTCGCGGCGGCGGGCACGACGGTGATCGTCTCGAGCCACATCCTCTCCGAGGTGCAGCAGATGGCTGACACCATCGGCATCATCTACGGGGGGCGCCTCGCCTACGAGGATGCGCTTCGGCCCGGGCAGGACCTCGAGGAACTCTTCATGAGCGTCTGCCGGGAGGGGCGTCGAGCGCGCGGGGAGGTGGCGGCATGACGGGCGAGAAAGGCGGCCTGCTCGCGGGCCTGCGCGCCGAGGCCCTGAAGTCGCGCCACGCGGCACCGGTTCGCCTGGCCGTGCTCATGGCGCTGCCGATGCCGCTGCTCGGCGCGATGCCCTACCGGGGCGTGCAGATCTTCAGCGCGTGGAACTACTGGTACGCGCTCTTCCTGCCCGTGGCTCTCTCGCTCGTGGTGGCGTGCGTCGCGCGGGCGGACGCGCGCACGCGGATGCGGGGGCTTCTGGGCCTGGGCTTCCCGCTCAGGCGCGCCTGGTGGGCCAAGGCGCTCTGGTGCCTCGCGCTCTGCGCGCTCTCGAACCTCGTGGTCTTCGGCATCTACCTCGCGGGATCGGCGTTCTCCTCGCAGGGCCTCACGGCCGCGGGCACGCTCACGATGCTCCTCTGCGCGCTCGCCAACACGGTGACCGCGGCGTGGATGATCCCCGCAGGGCTCTTCCTCACGGCGCGGCTCGGCATGCTCGCGGGCATCTTCTGCCCGCTCGCCGCGCAGCTCGTGGGTGGTTTCGCCTGGTCGCTGGTGCCGCTGCCGCAGCTCTTTCCGCCGTCGGCGAGCATGGTCATCCCCACGAGCTTCATCCCCGTGCTGCCGAGCGGCGAGCCACTCGCGGCGGACATGGCGCTCGGCGGGGCGCTCACGGCGGACGGCATGCTCACACTGGCGGGCCTTGCGGTCTGCGCGCTCGCGTTCGCCGCGCTCACGGCGGCGGGCGCGGCCTGGTTCGCGCGCTCCGAGGAGAGGTGATGGCCATGACACGACTCCCCGACCCGACGCCGCGCATGACTCTCCCGCGGGCCCTGCTCTCCGAGGCCCTGCGCCTGGCGCGCTCCCCGCTCACGGCGGTGCACCTCGTCTGCGGCCTGGCAGCCGGTCTTGCCTGCGGCGAGTACTTCTCCGTTACCCGATGGGACCCGGCGCTGGGCGCGGACGCCTACGCCCAGTTCCTCGGCGCCCTCATGCCGCTCATGTCCGCCATCGTCTGCGGGCTCGCCGTGGACGAGGAGCGCGCTGCCGGGCGCCTCGCCAACCTCACGGCGGTCCCCTCGCGCGGGCGCGCCGTCGCGGCGAAGCTGCTCGCCCTTGCGGCGCTCGGCGCGGGCGCGCTGGCCGTGGCGCTCGGCGTGTTCGGGGCCGTGCTCGCCGTCGCCGGGCGCCTGCCGCTCGGGCCCGCTCCGCTTGCGGCCGCCTGGGCGGGCATCGTGCTGGGCAGCCTGCCCCTCTACGCGCTGGGGCTCGGCGTGGCCCTGCGCCTCGGCCGCAACGCCGCCATCGGCGCCGGCGCGGCGGGGATGCTCCTCGCGTTCTTCTCGGTGGGCGGACTTGCGCACGGCCTCATGACCGGCGAGCTCACCGGTGCCCTGGCGACGCCCCTGAGCTGGGTGCCGCTCGCCTGGCCCGCGCGCCTGGGGTCGCTCGGGGTGGAGGCCTTCATCGACGCCGCACGCGCGGCGGGCCCTCTCCTCACGACTGCGCTCGCTGGCCTCGTGCTCGCCCTGGCAGCCGCCGCCGTCCTTCTGGCCTGGTTCTGCCGCTTCGAGGACGGGAGGGCAGATGAGTAGGAAGCCGCTCGCCGCCGTGCTCGCCCTCCTCTCCGCAGCGCTCATCCTGGGCGGGAATGCCCTGCTCGACGCCGGCTGGGGGTCGGCGCTGCGCTCGATCGCCGACCGCGTGCTGCCCAACCCTGAGATCACCATGTGGGCACCCGCGCCCGAGCCCGGCAGCCACGCGAGCTCCTACGCCGACGCCACCGGGGCGGGGGCGAACTACGTCTACCTGGTGGACGCGGCGGACGACAGGGGCAATGTCCGAGAGCTCCAGCTCATCTTCTTCGGACGGGAGTCGGACGGCGAGGGCTGGCTCGAGATCGAGGCGCGCGGCGGCTCGGGCGTGCGCTACCGCGCGTGCGATGCGGCCGAGGCGCCCGCGGCTGCGCGCGGGGCTCTAGACCGCTGAGCGCGGCGCAAGTACAATGCAACGGGAGTTTCAGGAGGTCGAATATGGCGAGGATACTGGCAGTGGATGATGAGCGGGCGATCCTCGACGCGCTCGCGCGCGTCCTCGGCCGCGACGGCCATGAGGTCGTCAAGGCGGCGGACCCGACGGCGGTCCCGGGGATGGACCTCTCGCGCTTCGACCTCGTGCTCTGCGACGTCATGATGCCGGGGCTCGACGGCTTCGAGCTCGTGCGGCAGATCCGCCCGGACTTCGACGGGCCCATCATATTCCTGACCGCGCGCGTGGCCGAGGAGGACGCCGTGGCCGGCTACGGCCTGGGCGCCGACGACTACGTCCGCAAGCCCTTCGGGGCCGCGGAGCTGCGCGCCAAGGTCGCGGCCCATCTACGCCGTGAGCGCCGGCCGCGCTCGCACGCCCTCTCCTTCGGGGAGGTGCGGATCGACCTCGGGGCGCGCGGCCTCGCCGTGGGCGGCGAGGCCGTACCGCTCACGCCCACCGAGTACGCCATCTGCGAGTACCTCGCCCGCCACCCCAGGCAGGTCATGAGCCGCGCGCAGATCCGCGAGGCGGTGCTCGGCTGGGAGAGCGACGCCGACGACGCGGCCATATCCATGCAGGTCAGCCGCGCCCGGAGGAAACTCTCCGAGGCCGGCGCCGATCCGATCGCGACCGTCTGGGGGATGGGGTACAAGTGGCAGCTCTGAGGACCGGGGCGCGAGGTCGCGGGGGCATGCCGCTCTCCTTCGTCATCGCGCGCTACTTCGCCTACGCGTTCGCGGCGGTCGCCACGGCGTGGCTCGCCTCGTTCATGGCGCTCTCCGCGGCGATCAACGCGGGCTTCGTCTACGAGGCAAGCTGGGGGCCGGCCAATGCGCGCGAGGTCGCGGAGGGCCTGGCACGCGACGGCGTCTGCGGGCAGCAGGACGTGCCGACGGCGTACCGCTACCTCATCCTGAACAAGGACGGATACGTGCTGATGACAGACCTCGAGGGCACGCGGCTCGAGGACGCGACGGAAATGGCCCGTGCGGCACTCGCCGCGGATCCGGGCACAGTGGAGATCGAGGGCGGGGGCTCGGGCCTCACCTACGCCGCGTTCCCGCTCAAGGGCGGCGGGGCCTGCGCACTCGCCAGCGAGTACCTGCCGCAGTGGGTCTCGCGCGACCTCGCCGGCCTGCTTCCCAACCCGCAGAGCCTCATGCTCGTCGGCGCCGCTGCGGGAAGCGCGCTCGCGCTCGCGCTCGTGGCGCGCCGCGCGAGCCGCGTGATCTCGCGCAAGATGGCGCCGCTCGCGGAGGCGGCGGGGCGCGTCGGCGCGGGGGAGCTCGACTTCGCGGTCGGCAGCACCAACGTGCGCGAGGTGAACGACGTCCTCGCCGCGATGGACGCCATGCGGGCCTCCCTCGCCGAGTCGCTCGAGGCCCGCTGGGCCGCGGAGCGGGGGCAGCGCGAGCAGGTGGCGTCGCTCGCCCACGACCTCAAGACGCCGCTCACCGTGCTGCGCGCCAACGCCGACTTCGTGGCGGAGGAGCTGGAAGACG
The DNA here is from genome assembly GCF_040092295.1 of Collinsella sp. CLA-ER-H9. NCBI lineage: Bacteria > Bacillati > Actinomycetota > Coriobacteriia > Coriobacteriales > Coriobacteriaceae > Collinsella > Collinsella sp. CLA-ER-H9. Next base: position 25,400 of record NZ_JBBNLV010000018.1, on the reverse strand, counting down.
AGAAAGACGCCGACCTCGCGGCCGCCGCGCGCGACATAGCCGGCGGTGTCGAAAGGCTCGACGGCTACGTGCGCCTGCTCATCGAGACCTCGCGCGGGTCCGGCGGGGCGGAGAGGGCCCCCATGCGGCCGGCCGAGCTCTGCGAGCAGGTCCTCGCCGAGGCCGCCCAGATCGCCCGGGCGCGAGGCGTGACGCTCGACGCGGCCACGGGCCCCGCTGTCGCGGGCGCGCCCGAGGCCCCGCTCGACCGAACCGCCCTGGCGCGAGCCGCCGCGAACCTTGTGGTCAACGCCGCCGAGCACGCGCGCTCGCGCGTGGCGGTCTCCTGCGACGTCGAGGGCGGCCACCTCGTCATCGAGGTGGCCGACGACGGACCGGGCTTCTCTCCCGCCGCCCTCGAACGCGGCTGCGAGCGCCTCTTCACAGACGACTCCTCCCGCTCCTCGCGCGACGGAGGCCGCCACTACGGGCTCGGCCTCCACGCCGCCTCCGAGGCCGCGAGCGCCCACGGGGGCTCCGTCTCGCTCGCCAACAGCCCCTCGGGCGGCGCGGTGGCCACCATCGCGGTCCCCCTGTGCGGGCCTGACGACTCAGGCCCGCACACCGGCGTGCCTCGCAATCAAACGCTTCCCGGATAATTCATGAGGCCGTACTCGTATTCGAGCCTGCCTATCTCTGCGGCAAGCGCCTCCGTCATGTAGAAGGTTTTCGTGCGGCCCGTCGACTTCGCCAGGCGGTCGTACCTGTTCGCGAGGTCCTCGGGGATTCTCTGGGCTGCGGTGGCGGTTGCCATGACGCACCTCCCGGTTAGATGTAATACGTGTATTACTTTCTATCACATCACCCGAACCCCGCATCGGCGTACGGCCGCATCTGCTTTTTTACCTTACATTATGTCAACCGGGCCGTGCTCGGCTTGTTCAGCCGGATTAAATCAACCGTTAAATCAATCCAGGCCTGCAAGGGGCGGTGGAAATCCTTTGAGGACTGAGGGCGCCGTCCCCAGGCCGGCTCCTCGATGGCCGCGGCTGAATTCCCCTGCCATCGGCTGCGTGGGTTCCGGCACGGGGCTCTGGCGCTGCTCGAACTGGGCGCAAGACTCGGCTGTTGGTCGTACCGGACGGCATACGTTTTGAGACCGGCAAGCTGATGCCGGCTCGAGGACAGCGGCCCGGTGCACCGGGCCGATCGATAGCGGTCTCAGGTTCACAGCGCAGTTTCTCAGGGCTCGCATATATAGGAAGACTTGATTGGCAATCGATTTTAATGAAGTCGGCAGCGCATGTCAGAGTTTTCAACAAATTTAACATGCCACCCTTTATATCCGCACGCGCGTAATTCAACTCATAAGGACCGGCTATCCCTTACCTGTGACACAATCTCAAACGCACAGAACAGAATCATCAGTCCAATCATCGCATAAGAGGCAGCCGAACCTTCAAGCACTATTCCACAAAGAACAATCTCCGCGCCGCCAATAAGAACTGTTATCAGGCGCTCTGCCTTTTTGCTCTCGCCGCTCGCATAAAAAGGCGGCAAAGCGCACAAGATCACATATAGCCCGGGAAGGGAATACAGGATCGATAGTCCAAGCCCCCCATCAACCGCAGTGTTTTGCGTAAGAATCAACTGAACCCAAACGGCAATTATCACTGAGCAGGTTGTCGATAAAAGAAGACTAGAAATATAGCACGCAACAAAGTCCCGTCGCATTCGAACAGAGAAATCCGCGAACTCTCTTCGCCGCGTGGAAACAATAAGGTACACCGAAATTGCAATAGAACCAATCAGAGAAAACAGCGGAACAACCAGCAATTCAAGCTTATTACCCCATCGATCAACCACACCCCCACTCCAATGAGCGGGAATTGTATCAGGGAGGACTGACCAAGCCGCCCATAGAATCAGAAATGGAAGAATAGAGAGGATGAAAGATGATAACACTGCAGTAATTTTTTTTGAGGCTCTCATCGATTCCGCATCTCCTTGCGCGCCCACATTCCACTCCGCCTTAAATCAAGTATACGTTTTGAGACCGGCAAGCTGTTGCCGGCTCGAGGACAGCGGCCCGGTGCACCGGGCCGATCGATAGAGGACTCAGGTTCACAGCGCAGTTTCTTGGGGCTCGCATATATAGGAAGACTTGATCGGCAATCGATTTTAATGAAGTCTACAGCGCATGTCAGAGCTTTCAACAAACCGCAGGTAAATCCGTGTACCAAAAATTGGTACACGGATTTACCTGCGATGTTCATGCTTGGTCAAAAGCCCATCAAGCGATATATCCATTATTTTAATGCGCGCGCCTGAGCTTTTGGCTGAAGTGGCAGTCCGACCGCCGGCAGGCGGCCACGCTATGTCCAAAGGCCACGCCTACTCCCAGTGCCCGGCTACGTCGACGACCCAGTGCTGCCCGTCGAGTTCCTGCCGCAGAGCTACATCAGGGACGTCTTATTGGGGGACGACCGCATGGAACCCCGGGAGATCAAGCTGTACGGCTGATCCATCCGTCAACAACATGTCAAAGCCCCAACCCCCACAGGATCGCGAACGAGGGGATGAATTGACCGCCCGGGTATTTGCGCCCGGGCGGTCAATTTTATCAACCATGGGTGCGATTCTGTGAGGCCATTTTTCTGGCATCCGCCGTTTGCTCCGGTCTCAACGCACCCATCGACCGTTCAGTAATCTTTGCGAACGCGACCACGTGCGCATTTGTCGAACAATCAAATGTCCGACAATGTCTGACGGAGCTGTCAGACATTCACGCACGAACAGGCGAGCTTCGCGAGCGATTGTAGGCATCTAGTAGCCCCAGCTGCGTCTTTGGCGCAGGTTCAACGTCTGACATCTTGAATGTCTGACGTTGAACGAAGCTGGTTGATAACAAGCAGGTGGAATAAACATGGAGCCCGACACCTCTCGCGCAATCGGCGCGCGGCAAGGGTCTGGCCCATCTCATATGTTGCCAACGCTAACGGTGAACCTGAGCGCCCGGGCACATTCTTTGTTGGCTGAAACCGGCATAGCAACTAACGGAAGGCATCATCGAAGGAGTGTGCTGGAAAGCACCCGTCTCCTTAACTGTTAGAAATGCAAGTTAATAATCTATGTGGTCAATATAATACCGTTGAACCCGCATATCGATACCGCTCAGCCATTCGCCTCGCCCCCATCGCACGCATCTTCATTCGGTCTGTCATTATTAATCTAACGATGCTTTGAGAAATGTAGGTGCTTCTAAATGTACTGTCGACTTCTTCTCAAACTAATCCTAAGAGACAGGGCCGTATGGATCTCTACGCTCGTTCTTGCCGCAGCCTTCTCCATCCCCATTGCGTTCAATTCACCAATTTACGGCCCCTTCTTTATGAAGCAGGGCATGCAGGGCTTTGTCGACGCATTCAATACGCGCGCACCCCAAGCCAACGGCATAGACCTATCGCCAGAGCAGCAAGTCGACGCGGAGCTTGCAAGATACGCGAACGCCGCTCTTGCCGCTCAAACCGACGCCGCCTTTCTCGATTCTGCCGAGAGCTACTACGCGCTCATGGACGAAGGCTTCCAATCCGGATCCATCGTGGGAGACCGAGAGACCAATGACGCGGCGCTCGCATATTGCCGTGCTCTGAGCAGTTCCGGCATCACGCACATTCCAGCCTCCGCAAGCGATCTGCCATTCCTTTCCTTCCTGCCTTACGCCATTGCCATGGTGCCGTCTTTCCTTCCCTTCATTCCCTTCCTTCTCTCGTCGATACTCCTGCTCGGGGCCACAAGGCCTGCGACCCTGGCGGCGAAGGCGCCCGTGCCCAAATTCCGGCGCCTTATCCAGACCGTGTTTTCGATAATCGCCGCGGGGACCGCGATGCTCCTCGCCGGCCTTGCACCCGGGGGCATTTACGCCTTGGCCCTAAACGGCTTCGGGCAAATTGGGTACCCGATCGTCTTCTTCCATGACGGCGCGCTTACCACCACGACTGCGGGAAACGTCTTCGCAGCCCTGCTTCTCGCGCTGCTTGCGGGCGGAACTTTGATATCCGTTTGCTCCGCCGTCCTATCGACCGCAACGAGGCGCGTCCTCGCGGGCCCCCTTACCTCCGCGCTGCTTGTCGCGGCCCCGGCATTCCCGTTACTGTCCGATTCGGCACTGGAGCATAACGCCGCGCTCAATCTCCTGCCGCTGCCCGTATTCTCGCCTATCGAGGCAACGGGTTACGTAGGATGCTTCCCGACAGAATTCATTGGCTCCGGTTCAGGCAGCGCATCGATGCTTGCCGTGGCCCTGGCATACGTCGCGGTCTTTTTTACGGTCGGCGCCGTTGCGACACGTTCCCCCAAACAGCCTGGACCCGCGAAAAAGCACCATGGGCTCGAGCTTCTAGACGCGAGCGTGGGATACGGAAGCACGACGATACTTTCAATCGGGTCGCTTTTCCTGAGCCCGGGAACGGCGGCGGGCCTCGTTGCTCCCAACGGCTCGGGGAAAACCACCCTTCTTGAAGCGCTGTCGGGCCAATTTCCCACCCGCATCCGCTCGGGAAGCCTGGCGGCAGACGGAATCTGCCAACGTCGATCAGCCGAATTTGCAGAACTCGTCTACCTGAGCTCTTCGGGCAGCGCGGATCTCTATCCCACGCTATCGGCCATCGAGCACCTTGCTTTCGTTAGGGAGGCGTGGAAATCGGCCGCCGACATCGACTCGCTCTGCGACTCCCTCGGAATCTCCCCATATCTCGACAAGCCGACCCGTAAACTCTCGACAGGAATGAAGCAGCAGGTAAAGCTTGCCATGGCGATAGCGACCGATTGCCCGTACCTCATCCTCGATGAACCGCTGAACGGCCTCGATCCGGGAAAACGGAAAACCTCCTGCGACGCGATGCGCAGCGAAGTGGCGCGGGGACGCAGCGTGCTCATTTCAAGCCATCTACTCGACGACCTGGCAGACCTCACCAACTCGTTCTACTTCATCGAGGCCGGCACGCTCGTGGAAAAGATCAAGTCGTCCTCGCAGGCGCTCAAGCAGGAATACCTCGATACATACGAGGGAGGTGAATGACATGATAGGCAAGAGCTATGCAAAGATAGCGATTGTTGGCTTTGTACTTTGTCTTGCAATGGTGCTATGTGCATCATTTGCGAGGTATAGGTCCGAGCAGTCGTTCATCGATGGCGCTGAAAATGGGTTTGGCATAGACGGGATGTATGTCAACGATGGCGCGACCAAGCCGTCTATGGCGATTCTTGCAGGCGAAGATATGGAATGGCAAATCTGTAATGACGATGGCTCTTGTATGAGTGGTCGTTTGGCCGCAACGAGCGATCCGAATTCGTTTGATCTTCTCGACAATGATGGATCGGATTGCGGTTCAGTTCACCTGTCGTATGCATCACGAGACGGGATGGACGGCATTCTCTACGTCTCCCACGAGACTGGCGATTTCAAGATGCGCAGGACTAACCGAGTGCCGGCTTTTATCGAGGAGTGAGAATTCCTGGCGGTCTGCCGATCAGGCCGCCAGGGTATCGAACCCCGCATTCATCCGTACACACACGGATGAATGCGGGAAGTGTCCGGATGAAGTTGATAATCAAGGAAACAATACCGTTCTGCCTGGGACGGCTTTGGCCTGGACTTTAACTACAACATCGCAATAGACACTTATCAGCTCGCGCAACGCGCATGGCCAGATCTCGGACGCTGGTGCATGGAGGACCTTCGAGATTTACTGGACATCCAAAACGACGACGCACACCGCGTGCTCGCCGACTGCGAAGACGAGATGGCTGTCTACAATGCGATCAGAAACGGCGTGAAGTCCGGAGATCTTTCTGTGGAACTGCCGCGCCGTCGCGCGAGCCGACCGGGCGACCCGGGCAATCTGGCCCCGGATCTCCCGGTCGTATTCCTACGATATCGCCCCTAAATCACCAATGTGTCAGATAAAGAATGATGCAATGGTTATGATCAAGCATACGGCGGATGCGGCGACTGCGCCTTTTTTCCTCTCCTGTAGTCCAACGAATAGGGTTGCCGTAAAGTAAAGGGCGGAAAGGCAGTCTATGGCAAGCAAAACGAGTTCCTTGGGCGGTTTCAGCAAAAGGTCGCTAGCAAAGAGTGCTGCGAGCAGGGTAAAGCCGATTGGGACCAAGTATCTCGATTGATTTTGCGACAGCATGGCAACTGCCTTTCAGAACAGGCAAGTGAAAAGTTGGTACGCTGCCCTTGCGGTTGCATACAAGGCGCCGCCAGGACCTTTTGTCACGTAACCGGCGATCACACCAGCGGTGCCAGCAACGTAGAGATCGCGCAGGCAAGCCTCCTCCTTCGGGATCAGCTTGACCTTGTGAGGGACAGGGCGGTTATTTGCAAATCCGTGAGAATCGCACCACGCCTTGGAATATGAATCCGTGCAGCGCCCGCGCTCAAAGGGGGATATATTGTAATTTTCGTCGTAGTTGTCTCCGACGTAGATCTCACTGCTCTCGGCGGGAGATCCCTCGTCGGCATAGGCTGCCGCAACGGGTACAAATGGTGTCATGACAAGGGAGAGGCAAAGAGTTGCTGAGACGATGGAGGGTAGACATTTCTTCATGGCGGGCTCCTTAATCTGGCCTTTGATAGTTACTCGATGTCGCCTCCTTCCGCTTTATATCCGTTGTATTCGGCGTATTTCTTTAATAAGGCAAGAGGTTCTTCCTCTCCTTCGGATGGGCCGATGATGTTTCCTTGATCATCCAGTATGAATACGGACGAAATATGCTCAAGTTCATATTGGTCATACACGGTCTTATCTTAATTTTTGCTGATGGCTCAGGCAAGGCGGGACTTACGTTCGAGGCGACCAACAATGCCCTGGCCCTACAGAGAATAAACGCCGCGAACACGCACGCCGGCGGCTGGGAGAAGTCCGAACTCCGCGGCCTCCTCAATACCGGCGACCTCTGGTCGCTTTTGCCTTGCGAACTCCAGTCCAAGGTGAAGTCCGTCACGAAGATGACCGACAACCTGGGCGACGGCGAGGCAGGCACCCCCTCGGCCACGACTGACAAGGTCTTCCTGCTCTCGATGACTGAAGTCTACGGTGACCTCCAGTCTGACGGCGCCCAGTACGAGTACTATAAATCCAAGGGCGTGACAACATCGAACTATTCCAGTGCTTCGTCGAGCAGCTATCACTGGACTCGCTCCGTGCATCCGAGCAACTCCGCGTCCTTCCGCTGTGTCCACAGCAACGGCAGCTATGACTACTACAGCGCGACGAACATCTACTGCGTGTTCCCCGCCTTCTGCTTTTAGCCTCATCTGCAACCAATGAAAAGCCCGTGCGATTCTGCGCGGGCTTTTCATTTGGCAAACAAACGAACGATTCTCGTCTTGAAGCATAGTTATCGGGTTGAGGAGAAATGGGGTCGTACAGCGGCTCTCAGAGCGTCTGCCGCACTCCCCCGCCATTACCCCTGCGGCGTCCTCGTATAGAGCCCATCCTGCTTGGCATTTCGTTGCAACAGCCCACTTGTCCACCGATCAAATGAACTGCTGGAATAAATACTGCGACACGCTTGTTCGTTACAGTCGCTATTTCTGTGTAAATCGCCGCGATAAATACAGCCTATACTCGGCTGTATACCAGCTACGCGTATGTAGATTCATAGCGCGTAAATAAATCGACTCAAGCGCGTGTAAAACGCTCAAGTAGCCGCAAAAGGTGATTATCGCGCAGGTAGATTTTTGGCACCCTGTTGCTTAATCAAAATTAAGCAATTGCTTAAAACAAAAAAGGTCAGGCACTAGGTGCCTGACCTACAAACTTCTGGTCGGGACGACTGGATTCGAACCAGCGACCCCTTGACCCCCAGTCAAGTGCGCTACCAAGCTGCGCCACGTCCCGAAGCTTTTGTTTGTTGCTCTGCTCTCGCTCGCAACAGGGAGTATATTAACCCGAAACTTTGCCCTTGCGCAAGAACTTTTTTACAAATTTTGAAGCAAGTCCAAAATTGTATCCGCGAGCTGGGGTTTTGTTAGTACGGGAAGTTCTTGCGTACCCGCTGTGCTCACGATCCAGGCCTTGTTGGTATCGGTTCCAAAACCCGAATCGGCACGCGAGACATCGTTGGCGATAATGGCATCGCAACCCTTGCGGGCGAGCTTGCGCTGCGCGTACTCCACGACGTTATCGGTCTCGGCCGCAAAGCCGATCACACACCGCTCTTCCTTTTGGCGCGAGAGCTCGGCCAAGATATCGACCGTCTCGACCAGTTCGATGCGATCCAGACGCTCGTTAGCCTTTTTGAGCTTATGGTCGGCGGGGGCTGCGGGGGTGTAGTCGGCGACGGCTGCGGCACAAATGGCCGCATCGGCCGTCTGAAAGGCGCCCAGAGCCGCCTGCAGCATTTCAGCGGCGGTTTGCACGCGTACGCATTCCACGCCGCTGGGGACATCGAGCGATGTCGGCCCCAGCACAAGCGTGACCGCAGCGCCGCGGCGAGCGGCCTCCCCCGCCAGGGCGATGCCCATCTTGCCCGACGACCGGTTGCCGATGAAGCGCACAGGGTCGATCGGCTCGTGCGTTGGGCCGGCGGTGATTACGATGCGCTTGCCCGCCAGGTCTTGCGGGACGGGGTTCAGCACCTCGCAGGCGGCCTCGACGATGTCCTCGGGCTCGCTCATGCGTCCCGTGTCCACGTCGCCGCAGGCAAGGTAGCCGCTGCCGGGTCCCACCACATGGACGCCACGGTCGCGCAATGTGGCCATGTTGGCCTGCGTCGCCGGCGCCTTCCACATGCCGTTGTTCATAGCGGGTGCGATCACGATGGGTCGCGGCGTGGCAAGCAGCGTGGTGGAGATGAGGTCATCGGCGATACCGTTTGCCATCTTGGCGATGATATTGGCCGTCGCGGGCGCCACGACCACCAGATCGGGCTCCTGCGCCAGCGAAATGTGGTGGATGGGGTCGGAGGGATCGTCGAATAGGCCCACGGCAACGGGCTCGTTGGTGAGCGCACGGAAGGTGAGCGGGCCCACAAACTCGGTGGCATGCTCGCTCATAACGACCTTGACACGCGCGCCGCGCTTTTGCAGCAGGCGCACGACATTGCACGACTTATAGGCGGCGATTCCGCCGGTAATGCCCAGCAGGATCGTCTTTCCCTCAAGTTGCATTGAATTGTCGGGTGCCGCCGTCATCGTTAGGCTTCCTTGCTGGGAAGCACCAGCAGACGGTGGCAATACGGGCAGTGCGCGATCTCGCTACCGTCGTGGTTGAGGTCGCTCATGGACGACGCCTGCAGCGCGGTGTGGCAGATGGTGGGAATGTTGCCCTTGATGGTCTCGACGGCCAGGCCGCGGAACTGCTTGAGCAGGCGCTCGTAGTCGGTGAGCACGTCGGTCGGCAGCGTGGCAGCCAGCGCAGTGCGCTCCTTGGTGGCGGCGTCAATCTGTGCCTGGAGGTCGGCGGCCTTGGCGCGGGCGGCCTTGGTGTCGGCCTTCACGCCTTCCTCGAACTTGGCGATGATGGCCTGCGCGCGAGCCTCGCGGTCGAGCGCCTCCTTATGGGCGATGACGACGTCCTTGCGGGTATGCTCGATCTTGTCCAGACGCTTGGCCAGGGTGGCGAGCTCGTTCTCCAGGTCCTGAACCTCGCGGTAGTCAGATCCGTCAACGTGGCGCTTCTTGGCGGCCTCGATGGCGTTATTGGTCTGGATCTCGGTGGTGTTGAGATCGTCGAGCTCAATATCCAGGTCCTTGCGCTGGGCGTAGAGCTTGGTCATCTCGGCCTTGAGCTTAACGTAGGTCTTGCGCTTGGAAGCGAGCTCCTTGAGCTCCGGCATATTGGCAAGTTCGCTCTTGTTGCGGGCGAGCTCCAAATCGATCTGTTGCAGCTTGAGTAGCGTAGCGCCGGCGCTCATAAGTTCTCTCCTTTTGTCACAGTCCACCATTGGCAAGGGTCCAGTATTTTAATCGCATGACGGGGGTCGACCCCGGCGTCAACTGCAGAGTTCATCAATATATCAACGAACGGCTCCTCGGAGCGGTCATGGCCGAGCAGGATCACCGGTAGCCCGCGCAAGGCAAGGTCTTGCGCCACATGGTAGCCCGCCTCGCCCGTCACGATGACATCTGCGCCTGAGGCGATGGCGAGCTCTCCAAAGTCGCCCAAGGAGCCGCCCAAAATGGCGGCGGTGCGGCACGGGTGATCGGCCTCGCCCCAAACGCGTGGGTCGCTGCCGAAGGCCGTGGCGGCGCGCACGGCAAGGTTGCGCAGGTTGCAGAAGTCGTGGAGGGTCGCGAGTGCACCCAGACCGGTGAGCTCAGGCTCGTTCACATGCTCCAGCGAGCTCATGGGCTCAGCGCCCAGTAACTCACTCAGGCGAACGCGTGCCTCGTGCGAGCGGTCCAGGTTGGTGTGGAGCGAGATAATGCTCACCCCGCAGCGGGCAGCCTCGTAGAGCGCCGCACTGCACTGGGGACGCGTCGCGCTGGGCGGGCAAAAGGCCTCGGGCGCCTTGATATAGATGGGATGATGCGTGAGCAACACATTGGATCCAGCTTCCAAGGCACGCTGCACGTTGTCCCTGGTAGCGTCAAGCGCACAGGCTACGCCACGGATTTCGTCATCGGGGTCGCCTACGGATAAGCCTGCGTGGTCCCAGGGCTCGGCGTCCGTCTTGGGATAGCGTGCCAGCAGCGCACGCTCGAGCTCGGCGACGATCATGCGGCACCTACGATCGAGAGCAGCGTCTGGGCAAAGTCGTCCAGATCTCCCGGATTCACGCGGTCATCGAAGGAGATGCGCAATGCGCCCAATGCTTGCTCGCGACCGATGCCCATCGCGCTCAGAACGTGGCTGGGATCCATGCTGCCGCTCGAGCAGGCAGAGCCTGCCGACACCTCAAAACCGGCGGCGTCGAGCTTGATGATGAGCTCCTCGGAGTCCATGCCGTCAATGTAGATCGATACCATGCCGGGCAGACGGTCGGCATGCGCATAGTCGCCCATGGTGGCGTGAATGCGCGGATGGGCCGTAAGCGTGGCGTAGAGCTTGTCGGAAAGGGCTTGCAGCGTCGCACGCTCCTGGGCCACATGGGGCGCCAGCGTGCGGGTGGCAGCGGCAAAAGCCAGCTGCGTGCGCAGGTCCTGCGTACCGGCGCGACGGCCGGCTTCCTGTCCACCGCCAAAGATGCGCGGACGCAGCGGCGTGCGGTTCTTAAGGTAGAGCGCGCCGGATGCCACAGGGCCGCCAATCTTGTGCGCGGCAACGGTCATGGCATCGACGCCCAGCTCGGTGACATCGAGCGGAATATGCAAGTAGCCCTGGATGGCATCGGTGTGGAACAGGGCGCCCACGGTATGCGCGGCCGCGGCCAGCTCGCGGATGGGCTGCACCACACCGGTCTCGTTGTTGGCTGCCATGATGCTCACGAGTGCGACGTCGTCGCCGAGCAAGTCGTTCAGCGCGGCGGTCTCGATGTAGCCCGCACGGCAGGGCTGCACCAGATCGACGGTAAAGCCGGCGGCGCGCAGCAGCGGCAGGTTGTCAAGGATCGAATCGTGCTCAATCGCCGACACGATCACGCGGTTGCGCTTGCGGTCGCGCTGACGGGCGCCCTCGGCAAGTCCGAGGAGCGCCAGCTGGTTTGCCTCGGTGCCGCCATTGGTCAAGATAATCTCGGACGGGCGGACGCGCGCGCCAAAGCTGCGGGCGATCTCGCGACGCGCCACTTCCAGGCGCGCAGCGGCCTTGCGGCCGAGCGAATGCAGCGAGTTGGGGTTGACGCCGGCAAGCTCGCTATCGTCGTACTCGCGCTGCGCATGGAGCGCCTCGGCGCGCATGGGCGTCGAGGCAGCATAGTCAAGATTCACGGGTATGCGGTTTTGACCTGCGGTCATAGGGGTTTATGCCTCCTGTGCGGCCTCGTTGCCCAGCTTCTGCAGCAGCGCAACCTCGGCGGCGGGATCTTCGGACTTAAATACGGCGGAGCCGGCTACGAGCACGTTGGCACCGGCCTTGACGACCTCGGCGATGTTTTTGGAAGAAATGCCGCCGTCGACCTCGATCATGGGCGACACGCCGTGGCGCTCGCACATGGCCTTAAGCTCGTGGAGTTTAGCAATGGTACCGGGGATAAAGCTCTGGCCGCCAAAGCCGGGGTTCACGCTCATGAGCAGCACCATGTCGACAACGTCGATGATGCTCTCGAGCACGCAGACGGGGGTGGCGGGGTTGAGTACCACGCCGGCCTTGACGCCGCGCTGCTGCAGATGCGTGAGCGTGCGGTGCAGGTGCGTGGAGGCCTCGTAGTGCACGGTGATCATGTCGGCACCGGCGTCGGCATACCAATCGACCGTCTCGTCGGGGTTCGACACCATGAGGTGCGCGTCGACCGGCACGTCGGTGGAGCGCTTGACGGCCTTGAGGATGTCAACGCCAAAGGTGAGGTTGCCGGTAAAGTGACCGTCCATGACGTCGAAGTGCACATAGTCGGCGCCGGCGATCTTGTCGAGCTCGCCCTTGAGGTTGGCCATATCGGCCGAAAGGACAGACGGAGCGATTTTGATGGAACCCATGGTAGTAGCCTTTCTGTGCTAGTCAGTGAGTCCGTAGAACTCTTGAGAGGGGACGCGGTCGGTAAGAATCTCGAGCGCCCTATCCAAAGTAACACCGTTGTAGAGCGTTTGCTCCACGGCAAAGGTGAGCGGAATGTCTACGCCCAGTGAACGGGCGAGTTCGCTGACGCTGCGGGCCGCAACGGCACCCTCGACCACCATGTGCGTGCGTGCCTGGTACTCGTCGAGTGACACGCCGTGGGCAAACTCGTAGCCAAAGGTGCGGTTGCGCGAATGCTCCGAGGTACAGGTGGCGATGAGGTCGCCCATGCCGGCAAGTCCCATACAGGTCATGGCCTGTCCGCCGCGGGCGTGCACCAGGCGGCTGATCTCGGCCAGGCCGCGCGTCATGATAAGGGCGAGCGTGTTATCGCCCGCGCCGGAGCCGGCGGAAATGCCGCACACGATAGCGATGACGTTTTTCATGGCGCCGCATACCTCGACGCCGGTCATGTCCTGCGACAGGTAGATGCGGAAGGCCGTAGATAGGAGCAGGTCCTTAAAGGTCTCCCCTACCTGCGGATCTTTGCTAGCGATGACGGCGGCAGAAAGTCCGCCGCGGCAAATCTCCTCGGCATGGTTGGGGCCGGAGAGCGCCGCCACGCGCGCCTCGTTGCCAATCTCGCTGGCGATGACCTCGCTCATGAGCAGGCCGGAATCGGGCTCAATACCCTTGGTGAGGCAGAGTACCGGGGTGTCGGCGGCGATGAAGGGTGCTGCCTGATGGCATACGCTGCGCAGGTGCGTGGAGGGCACGGCAAAGATAATGGCCTCGGCACCGTCGAGCGTCTGCGTCAGGTCCGTCGTGGCAACGACGTTGCTGGGCAGCTCGTAGTCCACCAGATAGCGGGGGTTACGATGCTCGCCATTGATGCCGGCGGCCGTCTGCTCACTATGGGCCCACATGGTCACGTGCTCGGCTCGCGCGGCGGCAAGGCCGGCGACGGCGGTTCCCCAGGAGCCGGAGCCAATCAGCGCAACATTCATGACTCTCTCCTACTTATCGTCGGGTTCGGTGACGCGCTTGGTAAACGAGAGCTTGGACTCCTTGCCCGTCATGAGCTTTTTGATGTTCGCACGATGGGCCCACACCACGGTGATACCGATCATCGCCATGCAAAACTTGAGACCCAGGCTGCTGTACGGAAAGACCGCACAGACGGCGATGGGAAGACCGATGGCCGCGGCAAGCGAGCCCACCGACACAAACTTGGTGATGGCAACGGCCACGATAAACATGCCCAGCAGCGAAAGTCCGATGGGCCAGTACCAGGCGAGGATGACGCCCAAGCCCACGGCAATGCCCTTGCCGCCGTGGAAGTTGAGGTACGGCGAGAAGATGTGACCCCATACCGCTGCCAGGCAGATGACGCCGAGCATCCAGTCGCCGGGAGCTCCAGGCGCCATGATGCTCACAGGGAAGCCATAGCCAACGCCCGCGATAAGCGGACGGGCGATAAGGACGCAGATGGCGCCCTTAAGGCAGTCGAGCAGCAGCGTGAGCGCGGCCACCTTGGGGCCGGCCACGCGCAGGGCGTTGGTGGTGCCGATGTTGCCGGAGCCCGCCTTGCGAATGTCGGTGTGGTTGAACACGCGGCCCAGGATCAAGCCAAACGGAATCGCTCCGATAAAGAACGAGACCACGGCGCAGCTGGCGGTCAGCAGAATCGGATTATGCATCCTTTTGCTCCTTCTTCCTAAAGAAGAGTCGAATGGGCGTGCCGGAAAAATCGAAGGTCGAGCGCATGCGGTTCTCCACGTAGCGCTGGTAGGTGTCGTTGACCAGGTCGCTGTGGTTGACGAAGAACGTAAACGTCGGCGGGTTGACGCCCGTCTGGGTCACGTAGTGCATGCGCAGGCGACGCTTGCCGTCCACCACGGTGTGGCCAAACTCGCGCAGGTCGGTGAGGAAGGTGTTGAGGCGCGAGGTGGTGATCTTTTGCGAGCGCGTCTTCTCGGCTGCGTCGACCATCGCCCAGATCTTCTCGACGCTACGGCCGGTCAGGGCCGAGATGCGCAGGTACTGGGCCCAGGGAGCCATAACGCCCAGACGGCGGTCGACGGTCTCCATGCAGGCCTCGCGCTTGCGGTCATCGTCGAGCAGATCCCACTTGTTGAGCAGAACCACGATGGCGCAGCCGCGCTCGATGGCCAAGCCCATAACCTTCTGATCCTGCTCGGTGACGCCCACGGAGGCGTCGACGACGAGCAGCGCCACGTCGGCGCGGTCGATGGCGCGCAGGCCGCGGACCATGGAGTAGTACTCGATATTCTCGTACACGGTGCTCTTCTTGCGAATGCCCGCGGTGTCGACCATGCGGTAGTGCTTGCCGTCGCGCTCGACGACGGTGTCGATGGCATCGCGCGTGGTGCCGGCGATGTTGGACACGATGGAGCGATCGGCGCCCAGGATGCGGTTGAACAGCGAGGACTTACCGGCGTTGGGGCGGCCGATGATAGCCACGTTCAGCGCATCGGGGAACTCGTCGGCGACCTCGTCCTCCTCCTCGGGCAACAGGGCCACGATGTCGTCGAGCAGGTCGCCCGTGCCGTGGCCATGCAGGGCCGAGAGCGGCGTGGGCTCACCGATGCCGAGCGAATAGAACTCCCAAATGTTGTCGTTTTCGCGGTCGGGGTTGTCAAGCTTGTTCACCAGCAGAAAGACCGGCTTATCGCAGCGCTTGAGCATGCGGGCGACCGACTCGTCCTCCTCGGTGACGCCGGTGCGGCCATCGACCACAAACAGAATGACGGCTGCTTCCTCGGCGGCAGCAAGGGCCTGGTCGCGGATGGACGTGGCAAAGACGTCATCGCTCTTGAGCGGCTCGATGCCACCCGTGTCGACGATGGTGAACTCGCGGCCGTTCCAATCGGCCGTGTGATACGAGCGGTCGCGCGTGACGCCGCGGGACTCGTGGACGATGGCGTCCGAGGTCTGGGCCAGGCGGTTGACGAGCGTGGACTTGCCCACGTTGGGGCGTCCGACGACGGCGACGATAGGTTTCATCTGCTCTCCTTTAATGGGTAGGGTCAGCGGGAATAGTTGAATTGGCGGGCGTTATGCCAAGGATGTGCTCCAGGGTATCGAGCAGCTCGTGCGGCATGGTCGATACCACATGAACCTCGGCGCCGCGACCGGTAAGGCTTGCGAGTAATTCGTCACGATGATACTCGTCAAGGGTCATGCCGTCGGCGTTGAACATGAGCTTAGGCACAAAGAGCATAACCCCCGATAGGTCCTGTGGCAGTTGCTCCAAGATGTCGCAGGCGACGATGAGGCCGGTCACGTCCACGTTGCCGCCAAAGTAGCGGTTTTTGATGGCCGTGACGGTACCGGCAAGGCCCTGCGGCGATTCCACAAAACGCGCTACCGTATCGCGCGCGCTGGCGCCCGAAAGGCACAGCAGGCGCTGGTCACGGGCGGCGATTGCCTCGCGAACGCGGCGCAGGCGCTCGGCATCGGCGGCGAGCACGTTGTCGGTCTCGTCCAGATAGGAGCGAATCATACCGATGCCGTCGTAGTACTGCGGGTAGCCGTCGTAAAAGTCCGCCTCAGGCGGCTCGATGCCGGCATCCAGGTAGAACTCGTCGCTCATCTGGAAGGTATGGCGGCCAAAGCGCTCGAAGGCACGGTCCTGGAAGGGCCGGATCATGGCGATAGTCTCGCGCGCCAGCTCGGGCTTGTCACTGTAGGACCAGCTAAAACGGTTCTGATGCTTGGTAAATCCAAGCGGCACAATGCCCAGGCTCGTGATTTGCTCGTGCTCCTCGCAAAAGCGCAGAGTCTTTTCCAGCTCCTCGCCGTCGTTCATGCCGGGGCACAGCACGATCTGCGCGTGAATCTCGATGCCGGCGGCCATGATGGCCTCGAGCACGTCCATGCCGCGCTGGGCGTTGCGGCCCATCATGCGGCGACGGATGTCGGGGCTCACGGCGTGGACCGACACGTTCATGGGGCTCATGTTGCGTTGGATGACGTTTTGAACATCTTCGTCGGTGAGGTTCGTGAGCGTGACAAAGTTGCCCTGCAAAAAGCTCAAGCGGTAGTCATCATCGCGAATGTAGAGCGTGGAGCGACCGCCCTTGGGCAGCATGGTCATAAAGCAGAACACGCAGGCATTTACGCAGGTACGCATGCCATCGAAGATAGGGCCATCGAACTCCAGACCCCAGTCCTCGCCGGGAAAGCGGTCAAGCTCGACGGGGGTGACGGTGTCGTCGCGCGGGTCGAATACCTCCAGCTCGACAGTGTCGTCATCTGCCTCCCAGAGCCACACGATCATATCGGTCAGTTGCTCGCCGTTGACCGTGAGCACGCGCATGCCCGGCTCGATACCCACATCCCATGCGGGCGATTCGGGGCGCACGTTTTTAACGAGCGCGCCCTCACCCGGCTCGGGGTCGCGGCTGCGCCCGTAATCGGCCACCTCAGCGGCGTATGCGGGTACGGTCTGGTCCATGATTAGCGGCAAAGCTCCTTGATGCGCTCGACGGCGCGTTCGATGTGTTCTTGCGGGGTGGAGGCTCCGGCGGTGATGCCGATGTGGTGAGCGTCGGTAAACCACGCGGCCTGAAGCTCGGAAGCTTCCTCGATGTGATACGTACGCTCGCAGGCGTTTGCGCAAATCTGCGCCAGGCGGCGGGTGTTGCCCGAGTTCTTGCCGCCCACCACGACCATGCAGTCGCAGCGGTTGGCAAGTGCGGCTGCTGCCTGTTGACGCTCACTCGTGGCGGCGCAGATGGTGTTGATCACGCGCAGTTCCTGCACGCGCGGCGTGATGGCAGCCACGACCTCGGCCAGGTTCTGCGCGGTCTGGGTGGTCTGCACGACGAGCCCAACCTTGCCCTTGAGCGGCAGCGCGTCCGCATCGGCGGCGCAGCTCACGACTTGAGCGTCATCGCCGGCATGGCCCAGGATGCCCTCAACCTCGGGGTGGCCCGGCTCGCCCACGACGATCACGCGGTAGCCCTCGCGTACCAGGCGCTCCGCCGCCACGTGGACTTTTTTCACGTAGGGGCAGGTGGCATCGACCACGTCGAGACCGCGCTCGCGAGCGGCCTCGATCACCTGCGGCACCACGCCGTGCGCGCGGATGATCACGGTGCCCGATGCGGCGTCGTCTAGGGTCTCGGCCAGACCGACGCCTGCCTCGGAAAGCTCGCGCACCACGATGGGATTATGGATGAGCGGGCCCAGGGTGTGGACCTGAGCGTTCTCCCCCGCCTGCGGGGCGGCCGCCAGGGCCATATCGAGCGCACGCTGCACGCCGTAGCAGGTGCCAGCGTGGGCGGCGATTTCGATGGTGGGGGCGTCTGCCTTGCCGGTCACAGCCTCGGCAGTGTTCATGACATACTCGCCCATGGCTAGAACCTTCCCGGGTGCTCGGCGCACAGGTCATCGCGCATGGCGTAGACGCGACTCATGGCTTCGGACTCAAACCATGCCAGGCGTTCCTTGCGCTTGAGCTCGGCCGGAGCATCGGAAAGCGAGATGGCCTTGCCGGCACGGATCCAGCATTTTTTGGGGCGCATGAGCTTTTTGCCCTTAGGCGTAATATCGGACCAACCACAAATGGCGAGTGGGTTGACGGGCGCCTTGCCCATCTGAGCGATGAGCGCAAAGCCGCCGTGGACTTCGGGTTTGATCTCGCGCGAGCGGATGCGCGTGCCCTCGGGGAAGATCAAGACGTCCTCGCCGCGCTGCAGCGCATGCTGGGCGGCACGCAGACACTTCATGTCTGCAGTGCCACGCTCGACGGGAATGCCGCCCACGCGGCTAAAGGCCCAGCGCACAATCTTGGTCTTGGCAAACTCGGATTTAAAGATCGGGCGGATGCGGCGGCCGCCAAAGAACAACGCCGTCTCCACGGCCAGCAACTCGGCCATTGAGGTGTGGTTGCAGATGACCACACTGCCGCGGCCTTCCTGGCGCTCAAACAGCAGGTCGCTGTCCTCGACCTTCCAGCGCCACATGAGCTTGGAGAAGACCCACAGGATGCCCATGACCACGGCGACGGCGCCGCGGATGAGCGCCGGAAACTCGTCGTAGGGGGCGTTGTAGTAATCCT
Organism: Collinsella sp. CLA-ER-H9; assembly: GCF_040092295.1. Lineage (NCBI taxonomy): Bacteria > Bacillati > Actinomycetota > Coriobacteriia > Coriobacteriales > Coriobacteriaceae > Collinsella > Collinsella sp. CLA-ER-H9. The sequence goes on along the minus strand of NZ_JBBNLV010000018.1, from coordinate 6,725 downwards.
CGGGCGTCTGCTTAAACAGGCGCATGGGCTACCTCCTTTGGTTGATGAGGTCCTCGATGATCGAGACGACCTCGTCGATGGTGTGAGCGGTGGAGTCGACATGTACCGCGTCCTCGGCGGGAACGAGCGGTGCGACCTCGCGGCTACTGTCAAGCTTATCGCGCTGCTTGAGGGCGTCGAGGGTCTCGTCGACCTCGGCCTCGAGCTGCTCTTCGGTGAGCGGCTGGGCGTTGTTTTGGTGGCGCTGCAGCACGCGGCGACGGGCGCGCTCGCGCGGGTCGGCGGTCAGGAACACCTTGACCTGCGCATTGGGGAACACGACGGTGCCGATGTCACGGCCCTCGGCGACGATGTCGCGGTCCTCGGCGGCGCGGCGCTGGTGGATGAGCATGGCGGCGCGCACGCCTGGGTAGGCCGAGACCTTGGACACGTTGGCGTCGACCTGCGGGGTGCGGATGGCAGCCGAGGCGTCCGCACCGTCGATGGTCAGGCGCGTGTCCTCGCCGGTGCCGTTGGTAAAGCGAATCTCGATCTGCTCGGCGAGGGCTTCGATGGCCGCCTCGTCGTCCAGGTCGATGCCGCGGTCGAGCGCGGCGAAGGTGACGGCGCGATACATGGCGCCCGTGTCGAGCTTGTTAAAGCCCAGCTGGCGGGCGATCTCCTTGGCGATGGTGGACTTGCCGGAACCGGCGGGGCCGTCGATGGCAACGATCATGCAATGCTTCCTTTCGGTGGTTGACGTTCTGGTATGGGACGCGGGCGCTGGGGCTTGGCGGGTTGCCTAGCTCGTGTAGCGCTCGCGGTAGGTGTTGCGCTTGGGCGCGGAGCCGTGGCTGCCGTGGTGACGCGTGCGACTCGCGGTGTTAGTCGCCGGCGCGGCGCCGCGCTTGGAGCCGGCCTGCTTGGGCGGGATACCGCCGGCCTTCAGGATCTGCACTTCGCGGTCGGTGAGCTCGCGCCATGAGCCCTTGACCACGTCTTTGAGCTCCAGGCCGGCAAAGTTGCAGCGGTGCAGGCGGATCACCGGATGGTGGATCTTGCTCAGCATGCGCTTGACCTGGTTCTTGCGTCCCTCGCGGATGATGACCTCCACGGCGGTGGTGCCGGGCTTGATGCCCTGCGGGGCCACGGCCTCGGCCTCGCGCGCGTTGATGATGCGGCAGATCGCCGGCTGGCACAGGCCATCGTCGAGCTCGATGCCGCGGCGGAGTGGTTCCAAGTCGCGATCGGTCAGGTAGCCGTCCACGAGTGCCTGGTAGGTCTTGTAGACGTGCTTGCTGGGATGCAGCAGGTCCTGCGACAGGTCGCCGTCGGTGGTAAAGAGCAATAGGCCCGTGGTGTCGCGGTCCAAACGGCCCACCGGGAACAGGCCCGGAAAACGGTCGCGGGGAACCAGGTCGGCCACACAAGGGCGCTCCTGCGGATCACTCATAGTGGTGAGGTAGCCGGACGGCTTGTAGAGCATCAGGTACACGGCGCCCTGGTTGAGCTTAACGGGCATGCCGTCGACCTCGATATGGTCGCGGTCGACGTCGACCTTGGTACCCAGCTCGGTCGCGACCTGGCCGTTGACGGTCACGCGGCCGGCGGTCATCAGGTCCTCAGAGCCGCGGCGGCTCGCCACGCCCGCGCGCGCCAAAAAGCGCTGCAGACGCATGGTGTGCGGGTAGACAGGCTGGGCGTCGCCTACGGGCGTTGTGGCGCCCGTGGCACTTGCGGTGCGCGCCTCCCCTGCTTCGTTAGTCCTCGTCATGCATATCCTCCGAGGTGTCACCGGTGGGCAGAAGCTCATCGCCATCGGTGTCCTCAACATCGGTATCGATCAGTTCGCGCTCTTCGTCCAGATCTTCGGCCTGCTCCTCGAGCGTGGACTGAATGCTGCGGCCGCTCAGACGCTCGCGGATAAACTGGCGCGACTGCTCGTCGGGAGCAAACTGCTCCAGATCGGGCAGGTCGCGAGTGGAGCGCAGGCCGAACTTTTCCAAGAAGGCGTTGGTCGTGCCGTAGATGATGGCCTGACCGCGCTCGGGGTCGCGGCCGAGCTCGCGCACTAGGCCTTTGTCCACGAGCGACGCGATGACGCCGTCGGAGTTGACGCCGCGGATGCCCTTGACCACCTCGCGCGTGACGGGCTGGTGATAGGCGATGACGGCCAGGGTCTCGAGCGCCGCCTGCGACAGCTTTTGCGTGTCCCAGCTCAGCACATAGGCCTCGACCACGTCGTGGTAGGCGGGGTGTGTAAACAGGCGCCAGCCACCGGCGACCTCGCGCAGCTGAAAGCCGCGGTTGGCTTCCTCGTACTCAACCTTGAGCTCGGCCAAAAGCGACGCGCACTCGCCCGGGGCGATATCCAGCGCACCTGCCAGCGCGGGTGCGCTCACGGGGTCGCTCGACACCAGCAGCAGCGCCTCGAGGGCGCCTTTGAGGCTGTTTGCCTCCAGCGTGGAAAGGGTTGACATGGTTGGCGCTCCTATTCGGTGAGCTCGGGGCCCTCGCCGGGCACGTATGCCTCGGCGCTCTCGAAGCGGTTGATTTGAATGGTTCCGAAGATCTCGTCCTGGCTCAGCGTGAGCGAGCCGCGCTTGGTGAGCTCGAGCATGGCCAGGAAGGTAACGACGAGCTGCTCGGTGGTGGCGTCGCCGTCCAGCAGCTCGCGGAAGGTGCAGCTTTGGTGCGCCATGGTAAAGCGGTCGACCGAGGCCACCGTCAGGTCGAGCGGCACGCGATGCGGTGCCACGTGCTCGGCCTCCAACAGGAAGGTCTGGCGCTTGCCGTCCAGGTCGGCGCAGATGACGGCGAGGCCGCGCAGAGTGATGCCAGCCAGGTAGTCGGGCATAAGGCCCAGAAACTCGGGGTCGGGGCCGGCCACGCGCGGATGCATGCGGCTTTCAGCCTGCATGCGCGCGCCAAGGGCCGCCGCCGCACCCTTAAACTGCTTGTAAGCGATCAGGCGCTGGATCAGGACCTCGCGCAGGGCGTCGCCGTCGAGCGCACTGAGTTCCTCGAGGTCATCGTCGTCCTCGTCATCGTCGACGGTTTTGCTCGGGGCCTCCTGGGGCACCAGCGAGGCGGCCTTGATGTCCAAAAGGGTTGCAGCGACCAGCAAAAAGTCGCTCGCCACGTTCAGGTCCAGCGCCTCGATGCGCTCGACCTCGGCAAGGTATTGCTCGGCCACCTCGCTGATTGAGATGGCGCCGATATCAACTTTTTGGCGGGTTACCAGCTGCAGCAGCAGGTCGAACGGTCCGCTGTAGACCTGCGTCGACACGCGATACGACATCTTCGACCTCCTTTGACGGCGCCTTCGCGGCGCGGTTTGGGTGCATGTTGCGACCGTTTTGCACGGTCGACCTGTAAGTTTACCTTAGATGCCGGCGATTGCGAAGTCGAGCAGCCGCTCAGCCAGCGGATACACGGTAACGTCGAAATAGCGGCCGATCACGTCGATGCCGGTCCACATGGGCAGCAAGTACAGCACGATGATAAGGATGGGCATGGCGTATTGCTGCAGGCGGTAGTAGTTGGCGAGCGCCTTTCCCTTGAGGAATGGGACGATAATCGACGAGCCGTCGAGCGGCGGGATCGGGATGAGATTAAAGAACGCGAGCGACAGGTTGACCACGATAAACGTGGCGCCAAAGTTCATGATTTGGGACGCCACGGCAAAGGACATGCTGGTGTAGAGATTGCCGTATGTCGCGTGCATGAGGGCGGCCGCGAGACACGCGAGTGCGATGTTCGATGCAGGGCCGGCTGCGCTCACCAGGACCTCGTCGCGCTTGGGGTGCTTGAGGTTGTTGAGGTAGACGGGCACCGGCTTGGCGAAGGCGAATACCGGGCCGCCGGCGGCAAGCATGAGCAGCGGCAGGATGATGGTGCCAAACGGGTCGATATGGTTGAGCGGGTTCAGCGAGACGCGGCCACGGGAGCGGGCCGTCTTGTCTCCGAGTGCCCAGGCCGCGGCAGCGTGCGCACTCTCGTGGATGACAATACCCACGATGACGGCAATGGCGCTGGCAAGCAGGTTTATGAGGTGGCTGCTGGACATGGCGCTCCCCTAGCGGACGCGGCGCGAGGCGCGCGTGAGCAGGTAATCGGCCACAAACAAAATGACGGCCACGATGGCGTAATCCAGACGGAACACACCGCCAAAAGGCGACGTGATGACGCCGTAGCCGGCAATGGCGCTCGGCAGGGCGCGCGAGAGCTCGACGACAAAGCCCACGATCTGCAGCTTGGCGGTGAGGCCACTAAAGCACAGTAGCACGGTCATCGCGCTCATAAAGACGCCGCAGATGCGACAGGCGATGGCGATGATGCTCATCGCCACGGCAGCGGCCTTACGAGAGTTCACGCGCGGTCTCCTCTTCGATCTGGGTGGAAAGCTCGAGCCATTCGTCCTCGAGCTTGGGCAGCTCTTGCTTAAGCCCGTTATATTCCCCCAGCGCGGCGTTGAACTTGTCCTGATCGGCATAAAGCTCTTCGCTTGCCATCAATTCCATAAGCTCGTCATAGCGGGCGCGCTTTTTGTCAAGCTCGGTCTCGATCTTCTTGAGCTGGTTGCGCACGCCCTTGAGCTTTTTGTTGAGCGCGGCGCGAGCCTGGGCCTCGGCGCGCTTTTGCTCCTTGGTCTTTTTGCCCTCGGCCGGCTTGGGGGCCGCGGCGGGACTGCTGGTCTGGGCGTCGTTGGCTTTGGTTGTCTTGCTCGCCGCCGGCGCGCTCTCCCCTGCCGCCTCGGCGGCGGCTCGGGCTGCGAGGTCCTCGCGCTTGAAGAGGTAGTAGTCGTAGTCGCCGTCGTAGACCGTGACCTTGCCGTCACGGATGTCGATCACGCGGTTCGCCACGGCGCGCACCAGGTGCTCGTCGTGGCTGATCAGCACGATGGTGCCGGGGAAGTTTTGCAGGGCGTTTTCGAGCATGTCCACCGAGTCGATATCCAGGTGGTTGGTGGGCTCGTCCAGGCACAGGAGCGCCTCGGGGGCCACGAGCATCTTGGCCAGGGCCAAACGCGCCTTTTCGCCGCCGGAGAGCACGCGGACCTGCTTTTCAATTGCGTCGTTGTCGCTAAACAGGAAGGCGCCCAGCAGGCTACGCTGCTGCGGCACGGTCCACTTGGGCGTGACGGTGTCGATCTCTTGCAAGACGGTGTTGGACTCGGTCATGCCCTCGAGCGCGTGCTGGGCGTAGTAGGCCACGCCCACGTTGGTGCCCAGGTCCCGGGTGCCGGTGGTGGGCGGCTCCAGGCCGGCGAGGATCTTCATGAGCGTGGACTTGCCAGCGCCGTTGGGGCCGACGAGCGCCACGTGCTCGCCGCGGTAGAGCTTGAGGTCGATGTCGCTGTAGATGTGCTTGTTGCCGTAGGACTTGGAGACGCCCTCCAGGCCCACGACCATGTCGCCAGAGCGCGGCGGGTCGGGGAACTTAAAGTCGATGTGCTTGTGGCCCTCGGGTAGGATGACAAGCTCCTTTTTGATCTGCTCGATCTTGCGGATGCGCTCCTGGGCCTGGGCTGCCTTGGTGGGCTTGTAGCGGAACTTGTCGACGAAGACCTGCATGTGGGCGATGTCGCGCTCCTGGGCGGCGCGCTTGGCGCGCATCTGCTCCAGGTTGTCCTCGCGCTGCTTGAGGTAGCTGCTGTAGTTGCCGGTGTAGGTGGTCACGCGGCGGTTCTCGAGGGCGGCGACGTGGTCGACGCAGGCGTCCATGAAGGCGCGGTCGTGGCTGACGATGAGGACGGCGCCGTCGTAGTTGGCGATAAAGCCGCGCAGCCACTGGACGCTTTCGAGGTCCAGGTGGTTGGTGGGCTCGTCCAGCAGCAGCAGGTCGGGGTGGCGCAGGAAGAGCTTGGCGAGCGCGATGCGCATCTGCCAGCCGCCCGAGAACTCGGAGCACGGGCGCTCAAAGTCGGTGACCTTAAAGCCCAGGCCGGAAAGGATTTTGCGGGCGTTGCTCTCGAGCTCGTAGCCGCCCAGGTGCTCAAAGCGGTCCTGGACCTGGCCGTACTCGTTAAGGAGTGCGTCGACGTCCTTGCCCTGCTCGGAGAGCTCGGTGATCTGGGCCTGCAGCTCGTTAGCGCGCTCGCCCATGCGGCGGATTTCCTTGGCGGCGGCCATGACCTCGGCAAGGATGGTGGTGTCCTTGTGCTCCAGATTAGTTTCCTGCTCTAGGTAGCCCACCTGGCAGTCCTTGGCGTACTGGACCTGGCCGGCGTCGGGGCTGTCGATGCCCATGATGATTTTGAGCATGGTGGTTTTGCCGGCGCCGTTAGGGCCCACGAGCGCGAAGCGCTCGCCGGGGTTGATCTGGAAGGACGCGCCGCTAAAGAGGACGCGCGCGCCGAAGCTTTTTTCGATCTTGTCGACCAGGAGGATCATGCTGCCGCCTTTGACCTTGTGTGCCTATATGAAAAAAGGCCCCAACTTGCGTTGGAGCCTCATTCAATGCTCGGGTGGAGACGAGGGGGATCGAACCCCTGACCTCTTGACTGCCAGTCAAGCGCTCTCCCAGCTGAGCTACGCCCCCGTGCGAAGAAGTACTATACGGGAACTCGGACCACGATGCAAGGACAATTTTGGAAAAATTTTCGCGAGTGTCGGCGCCTTGATTCTCATCTTCATTGCAACAGCCTCAGGACTCAGCGCAACGCGTTGCGCTGAGTCCTGAGTCGCGAATCCGGGTAGGCAACCCCAGAGGGGCCGGAATCCCCCGGCCCGCGATGGAGGGAG
>NZ_JBBNLV010000017.1:0-42470 GCF_040092295.1 Collinsella sp. CLA-ER-H9 | reverse complement strand
AGCGGCCAGAGCATGGGGGGCACGCCCGGTCCCGTTCCGAACCCGGAAGCTAAGCCCCATCGCGCCGAGAGTACTGCGGGGTCAGCCCGTGGGAGGCCAGGGCGCCGCTGACCGGTGGACGGCACCGTGCCGCCATTGGGAATGTAGAAGGGGGAGGCCTCGCGGCCTCCCCCTTTTTTCGTTTGATAGAGAGCTGTAATACAAGAACTCGCCTTCGTTTAGCTTGTCTTACTGTTTGGCTGTATTTTGAGTCCTTCTTTTGTATTTGCGCGATAATAACTCCCATTGGCGTTAGGGAGGACTTGATGTTTACCGTTTTTGTCTTGGGCAATATTGCTTCGGGTAAGTCGACCGCCTGTCGCTATCTTGAGTCTCGCGGCGCCATGCTCATTGATTTGGATGATCTCGCAAAATCGTTATATGTTCCGGGTTCTGATCTCGTTGGCGCACTCGCTGAGGAATTTGGCTGGGACATTCTTGACGAGGAGGGCGGCGTTCGTCGCAGCGTTTTAGCCTCTCGAGCTTTTGTTTCTCCTGATTCCGTCGCTCGGCTCAACGGTATTGTCCATCCGGTCCTTATCGATCAGTTGTCGCTGAGGATTCTTGATCCGGTTTGCTGCACGGTTTCGTCCCCCCGTTATCCCTTTGCGGTTGTCGAGGTTTCTGCCCCGACTGGTTTTGAGGATGCTTTTGGCCTGGCTGATGAAATTCTGGTTATCAGCGCTCCTTTAGCAGTTCGTCGCGAGCGTGCCATTCATCGTGGTATGGGGTCCTCTGATTTTGATGCTCGCTCTGCATGCCAACCTGATGAGGCTTCGCTTTGCAATCTCGCTACGACGGTAATCGATAATGCGGCAGGCGATAATTCGCTCTATGAACAACTGGACGCATGGCTTGCGCGCCATGGCTTCGGGGATGTAGCGGATAAGGAGGATGCCGATGCCTAAGACACGTTTCTTTGCGTGGTATCGCGTGGCGCCACTTGCCGTTGTGTTCGTCTTCGGCCTTATTTCGCTCGTCTACTCGTATGCTCCTGCCGCCTTCTTTAAGCCTTTGTATCCGATTGACTACGAGGCGTATGTAAAGCAATCGAGCATTTCGCACAATCTTGATCCGTATCTGGTGTGTGCTGTTATAAAGTCTGAATCGAATTGGGATCCCGAGGCTGAGTCGACTCAAGGCGCTCGGGGATTGATGCAGCTGATGCCTGAGACTGCCCAGGATATGATTGCCTTGGGTCTTGTCGATGGTAGTGAGTATTCAGCCGACAACCTTAACGATCCCGCTACGAACATCGAGTTTGGCTGTGCGTATTTTTCGTATCTTCTAACGTATTTTAACGGGTCGACGGACAGCGCTATTGCTGCATATAACGCCGGCATGGGTAATGTGGACGGTTGGGCGCAGCAGGACACATCGCTTCACAACGCGATCACCTTTCCCGAGACGCAGGCTTATCTGATTCGCGTCAATAATGCCTGGGTTCGCTATAAGACTCTCTATCCTGATCGGTTCGTATAGGACTAAGCCCACCGCCTGCATATACTGCAGATGTATGAGTTAGGAGTATCCATGGCGGAATTTGAAGTAGAACGCGTTGGCGGTGAACTTAAGCGCTTTGGCGTTGAGGGCGCTGAGGTGCCGTTTGAAGTCGTTTCTCCCTATGAGCCTGCCGGTTCCCAGCCCAAGGCCATTGAGTCGCTTGTGCAGGGTGTGAGGGACGGAGACCGCTATCAGGTTTTGCTGGGTGTGACTGGTTCGGGCAAGACCTTCACGATGGCAAAGACTATTGAGGCCCTGGGAAAGCCGACGCTGGTCATGGCTCCGAATAAAACGCTCGCCGCTCAGCTTGCAAGCGAGCTCAAAGAGTTCTTTCCCAATAATGCTGTGGTCTACTTCGTCTCGTATTACGACTACTATCAGCCCGAGGCGTATGTGCCGCAAAGCGATACATATATCGAGAAAGACTCCTCGATTAACGAAGAGGTCGAGATGCTGCGCCATCAGGCGACCGCGTCACTGCTCTCTCGACGCGATGTAATCGTTGTCGCATCGGTCTCGTGTATCTATGGCATTGGCTCTCCTGAGGACTATGCGGGTCTGGCTCCAAACGTCGACAAGAAGGTGCCGCTCGAGCGCGATGACTTTATCCATGCGCTCATCGATATTCAATACGATCGCAATGATTATGACCTGGCGCGCGGTACGTTTCGCGTGCGCGGCGATGTTGTCGACGTGTATCCGCCTTATGCCGAGCATCCGTTGCGGTTTGAGTTCTTTGGCGACGAGGTCGAGCTGATTGCCGAGATCGATGAGGTCACCGGTGAGATGCTTCGTGAGTACGAGGCCATCCCCGTATGGCCGGCATCGCACTACGTGACCGAGAAGCCGAAGGTCAAGGCGGCTCTGAAATCGATCAGCGAAGAGTGCGAGAAGCGCGTGGCGGAGCTCAAGGCGACCGACAAGTTGCTCGAGGCGCAGCGTCTGCAGCAGCGCACCGATTATGATCTTGAGATGCTCGAGACGATGGGCTTTTGCAACGGCATCGAGAACTACTCGCGTCATCTGGACGGTCGCAAGCCGGGTGAGCCGCCGTTTACCCTAATCGATTACTTTCCCAAGGATATGCTCTGCATCATCGACGAGAGTCATGTGACGGTGCCGCAGATCCGCGGCATGCACGAAGGCGACCGCTCGCGTAAGGTGACGCTGGTGGAGCATGGTTTTCGTCTGCCTTCGGCACTCGATAACCGCCCGCTTCGTTTTGATGAGTTTGAGGCGAGGATTCCCCAGTTCATCTACGTTTCGGCCACGCCGGGCGACTATGAGCTGCGGGTTAGCCAGAACGACGTTGAGCAGATTATTCGTCCGACCGGTCTGCTCGACCCCAAGATCGACGTTCGTCCGGTTCGTGGGCAGATTGACGATCTTGAGGACGAGATTCGCGAGCGCGTGGCGCGCAAGGAGCGCGTGCTGGTGACCACGCTCACCAAGCGCATGGCCGAGGACCTGACCGACCATCTGCTTGATGCCGGCATTAAGGTCAATTACATGCACTCCGATACGGCGACGATGGACCGTGTCGAGATCCTGCGAACGCTGCGCGAGGGAAAGATCGATGTTCTCGTTGGCATCAACCTGCTCCGCGAGGGTCTAGACCTTCCTGAGGTCTCGCTGGTGGCAATTCTCGACGCTGACAAGGAAGGCTTCTTGCGCAATCGCCGTTCGTTGATTCAGACGATTGGCCGTGCGGCCCGTAATGCCGACGGCGAGGTCATCATGTATGCAGACGTTGTGACCGATTCGATGAAAGAAGCCATCGAGGAGACGCAGCGCCGTCGCGAGATTCAGATGGCATATAACGAAGAGCATGGCATTGTTCCCAAGACGGTCCGCAAGGCCATTAACGACATTTCGAGCTTTATTGCCGAGGCCGAAAAGACTGTGGGCTCGAAGGGACGCTCGAGAGGCGATTCGCTGGGTCACGGTGCGTTCTATACGCCTGACGAAAACGGCGAGGGCGCCGCGCCGGAGACGGTGGCGCCCGAGCAGACACTTGCGGAGCAGTTGGAAGAACTGCCGCATGACGAGCTTGTGCGGATCGTCGAAACCATGGAAGAGGATATGCGCAACGCTTCTGCCGCCATGGACTTTGAGGAGGCGGCGCGCCTGCGCGATGCTGTCGTTCAGATTCGGGCGATGCTCGAGGGTGCGTCTGAGGACGAGACGATCGAGCGCTTACGTTCGCAGGCCCGCAAGGGTTCCACGTTCGCATCGGGCAGAAAACGCCAGGGTGCACGGTTTAAGAAATAGCGAACAGGCCCCGAGTTCCCTGTGGAGCTCGGGGCCTGTGTCTTTTGCGTGCTGGAATTCGTGCGCTAGAGGTCTGCGATCAGGGCTTCGGCGCAACGGATGCCATCGGTAGCGGCGCTCATGATTCCTCCGGCATATCCGGCTCCCTCGCCGCAAGGGTAGAGCCCCGGGGTCGATACAGCATGGCATTGCCGGTCTCGAGTAACGGTGACCGGAGAGCTCGAGCGTGTTTCAACACCGGTGAGGACGGCATCGGGATGGTCGTAGCCACGCAGTTTTTTGCCGAGCAAGGGAATTCCCAGACGAAGCGACTCGATGATATGTTGCGGCAATGACTCATCGATTGCTGTCCAAGTCACGCCGAGCGGATAGGTGGGCTTTACCTTGCCGCATGTCGTGCTGGCGCGTTCTGCAAGGAAATCGCCGACGAGCTGTGCCGGTGCGTTCCAGTTGGAGCCGCCAAGGCGATAGGCAGCCCGCTCGCAAATGCGCTGGAGTTCTACGCCTGCAAGAGGATCATCGCTGGGGAGATCATCGGGCGTGACGTTAACGAGGAGAGCGGCGTTTGCGTTGCGGCCGGCGCGGGCGTTGAGACTGGCGCCGTTGACGCACAGATGGCCGGGCTCTGAAGAGGCGGCGACAACCTGTCCGCCGGGACACATGCAGAATGAGAACACACTGCGGCCGTTGGGAAGATGGGCAACGAGCTTATAGGGGGCTGCTCCGAGCGCGGGATGACCCGCTGCGGGGCCATATTGCGCCCGATCGATATCACGCTGCGGGTGTTCGATGCGAACGCCCATGGCAAACGTCTTTTGAGCGAGGGCGACATGATGGGTTTTGAGAACCTCGAATACGTCGCGGGCAGAATGACCGCAAGCAAGGATGAGATGCTTTGTGTTGATTGACTCGCTTGTCGCGTCGTGGGACGACTGGATGTCGATACCGACAATGGTGCCAGACGCGTCGATGCGAATGTCGACGAGCTTCGTTCGATAACGGACGACACCTCCGAGCTGCTCGATGCGCTGGGATATAGCGGTGACAACTGTGGGAAGGATGTCGGAGCCAATGTGCGGCTTGGCATCCCACAGAATATCGCGGGGCGCACCCGCCTCGACGAAGGTTTCGAGGATAAGGCGATGGGCGGGATTTTTTGTTCCCGTATTGAGCTTGCCGTCCGAGAAGGTCCCCGCGCCGCCCAGACCAAACTGGATATTACTCTCGGGGTCGAGGATGCGCTCCTTTAGAAAGAGGTCGATCGCATGCGAGCGGCGAAATGCCGGGTCGCCGCGCTCGATGAGCAAGGGCTTAAGACCTGCTTCGGCGAGCGTAAGCGCAGCGAAAAGGCCGGCGCATCCGGCGCCGACAACGACAGGGCGTTCTTGAGGTGCGTCGGAGACGGGGGTGGGGAATGAAGACCCATCGTCTTCTATCGCGCGTACGCGCGAGCGGTCACGCTCGGCAACGCTGTCGACCGCTTCTCGCTCGAGGTGGGGACTAGTCAGCTCAACACGAAAGCTTAGGATAAAATGGACGTCTCGTTTTTTGCGGGCGTCGATTGACTTGCGGTGGAGCTCGATGGACTTGATCTCGGAGTCCTTGCAACGTAGGACGCGCTTGGCGACTCGCTTGCCAACAATGAGGCAGGCATTTTCATCGCCGGCTTCATCGAGCGACGCGTTGACTTGGGTGATTTCGATCATCGAGGTCTCCTTAGAGGCAAGAAAGAGGCCGTCCGGTATCCCAGACGGCCCGAATGCGTTTTTGATTATAGACTGCGCGGCTACAGGCTGCTTGCAGCGCGAATGCCCGAGAGCCAGGCCCACGCAAGGTTAAAGCCTCCGCAATCGGCGTCGATGTCGAGCGCTTCTCCGCAGACGTAAAGCGGGGCGCCTGTGGTGCTGTTCACGTAAAGATTGGGTGTCGAGACGCACTCGATAGATATGCCGCCACGCGTGACCTGTGCTGAGCGCTCCTCTGCCGTCCCTTCGACGGACAGTTTAAAGTGCTTGAGGATTGAGACCAGGTGGATGACATCGCGCGAGCCGGGATGGCACCGCTCGAATGCCGTACAGACGACGTGTGAGAGCTGCGGGGCGAGCATGCCGTCAAGCCAGTGGGAGTTTCGGGGCGAAAAATCGCCGAGCACGTTGACACGCTGCTCGAGCGTATCGAGCAGCTCATCTTTGGAGAAATCTGGAAAGAAGTCGATCAGAACAGTGTCGCCCTGGTTGATACGGCGAGAGAGATTGAAGGCGGCGACGCCTGAGATGCCGAAGGCACGGAACAGCACTTCGCCATCTTCTCGCCAGAGCTCTTCGTGGCTGCGCGAGAGCGTTAAACGGGCCCGGACGCGCAGACCATCCAGAGTTTCGAGTGCCGTCTGGTCGCCGACAACTGATGCCGATACGGGGCACAGGACGGGGCACAGGGGCGTCAAGGGAAGGCTAAACACCTCGGCGATGCCGGTGGGGTTGCCGCCTGTAGCGATAACCACGGCCCTTGCCTGCAGGGTATCGCTCGTGCGAGGAGCATCGGCTAGCGCCTTTCGAAGCGAACGGAGCTCCGTCTTTCGATCGCCGTGCTTTTTGGGTTTGAGTACATGAGCGGGACGGTCGATCTGAAGCGTCCAGCCTTCGGAAGCCTTATGAGCCGCAATGACGTTAGTCCCGCAGAGTAGGGTGATGCCCAAACGCTCGCATGCATTGAGGAGTGCATCGCGAACCGACTCGGCGCGAAGGGAGCGCGGGTATAGGCGGCCTTCCTCACGGATCGTCATGATGCCCAGCGAGGAGAAAAAACTCTCGAGATCTTGCTCGGGTTGGGGGCCCATGATGGATTCGACAAAGGCGGGGCGGTTATATCGCCGAATGTCGATGGATTCGTTTGAGAGGTTGCAGCGGCCGTTTCCGGTTGCGAGCAGCTTGAGACCGCAGGCGACGTCGCGCTCGACGACGCAGACGCTTTTGTCGACACGCGCCGCCGTAATGGCGGCGGCGAGGCCCGAGGCCCCGCCGCCGATCACCAAGACGTCATAGAAGGCGCTTGCGTTCACTTAGGCCTCGTCTGTCTTGTGCGGGGCGATGGCCTCAACGGCGGAGACGGCTTGGGGCAGCATGCCGGCGGGCAGCGCGGTTTCGACTTCTCCCTTGTCGCAGGCTTCGGCGAGCGCGGGATCGATGGGCAGCTGACCAAGGATGTCGAGATGATAGGTCTCGGCGACCTCGGGAAGCTTGCTCTTGCCGAAGACCTCGATCTTCTTGCCGCAGTCGGGGCATTCGATATAGCTCATGTTCTCGACAATGCCCAGAATCGGAACGTTCATCTTCTCGGCCATGTTGACCGCCTTGGCGACAATCATCGAGACTAAGTCTTGCGGGCTCGTGACGATGACGATGCCATCGACGGGCAGTGACTGGAAGACGGTGAGTGCGACATCCCCCGTTCCCGGAGGCATATCGACCAGCAGATAGTCGATGGGGCCCCAAGAGGTTTCGCTCCAGAATTGCCTGATGGCGCCGGCGATGACCGGACCACGCCAGAGGACGGGATCGGTCTCGTTTTGAAGCAGCAGGTTGGAGCTCATGACCTTGACGCCGTGCTCGGAGATCTCGGGCAGCATGAGGTTGCCGAGGGCATGGACATGGCGTCCGCTCATGCCGAACATTTTGGGGATGGAGGGGCCGGTGATGTCGGCGTCGAGAATGCCAACCTTGTTGCCGCGGCGGGCGAGCTCGGTTGCGATGGCGCCCGTCACAAACGACTTGCCGACGCCTCCCTTGCCGGAAAGCACAGCGATAACGCGCTTGACCTCCGACAGCGTATTCTCTTCAAATTGCGACGGCGTTGATTGTCCGCCGGCTGCTTGTGCGTGCTCGCAACCCATGTATGACTCCTTTGTATATGTTGGGGCCGGGGCCCCGCGATGTGACACGAGCGTCATTGTACCCTCGTTTGCGAGCGGGAGTCATTTGCGATGCATTTGGGCCGAGCGTGCTTGCAATACGATGGGTCCAAGCGAATGGGCGGGCTTACTGAACTTTGCTGGCGAACTCGAGGTATTGCATGCGCTGCAGCTTGTCGATCGTCGAGGCGTATGGGCTGTCTTCAGATTCCAAGTCGTAGCGCAGCCCGTCGGCACCAAGATAGCCGGCGACATTGATGGTGGGCACATCTGACCTTGTTGCAAGCAGGGCCTTTTGATAGTCAGTGAGCGGGGCGCCGATCTTATTAAGGGTAATAGCTGCAATCTCGTTTGCCCCGACGGTGTCGTAGACGTTGAGCTCGGTATTGCCGGCGATTTCATAGTTAGCCCAGACGAAATAGGTCGACTGATAGATACGGAAAGCGTGGCTTGCCGTATCTTCCTGAGGGTACAGCTCGTCGTTGAGAGTCGTTGCGGCGCTCGGCTGATGGTCGCCAAAAAAGACAAGAACAACCGGTCTGCCGATATTGCGGAGCTCATTGATAAAGTACTCGAGGTCCCGGTCGGATGCATTGATGCAGGTGAGATAGGTATTGAGCGCGCTATTGGCGCCCTCGCTGGCTCCCTCGACCCAATAGTTTGTCAGCTCTTCGGCGGGAACGGTGCCATAGTCGTAGCCGCCGTGATTTTGCATCGTGACGTCAAAGATGAACTGCGGGGCTTCGTCGGTTCTGAGCAGGTCGAGTATCTTGTCGTAGGTGGCGTAGTCGCATACGCCGGCATGGTAATAGGGCGCACCTTCGAAATCGCCGATTGAAAGAAAGTCTCCAAAACCCAGCTGCTGATAGATTTTATCTCGATGGTAGTTGACGGGGTTTTGCGGGTGCATAGCGGTAGTGGTATACCCGAGCTCTTTAAGGTCCTTTGCCAGGCTGTTGACGCCATTCATCTGATACAGCTGATAGGGGATTTTGCCTAATCCGACAAAGGCCGTTGTCGCTCCGGTCAAAAATTCGAATTCGGAGTTCGCCGTTCCGCCACCGGTGACCGAAGCGAGCATGGTGCCGCGAACAAGTGTGTCGGGAAGCGAGTTGTAGAATGCGGGACCGGTGTACCCGGCCGCCTGGAGCTGCTCAAAGCACGAAAGGTCGCTAAAACTCTCGTTCATGACGGCAACAATCGTCGGCTTGATTTCATTGAACTGGGCAACGGCCGCCGCGCGCTGCTCGCTCGAGCCATACGTGCTGTCGTAGGCGGCGGCGAGCTCCTGCTCGATGCTCTGCGCCTCATCGGGCGTATAGTCTTCGGGCTTTTCAATGGGCAACTCGTTGACCATTTCGGTGAACGAAGTGATAAAACCCTGAGACGCATACGTGGTGATGGGCTGCCAACGGTCAAATCCAAAATCCAGCGACTGCTCCAAGTCGATGTTGGAAAAGCCCAAGAGCCCCACAACGGTCACTAGCAGAAAAGCGCAGAGGTTAGCGGCGATTGCGGGGAAGACATGGGCGGGCGTACGGAGCTTTCGCGGTCGGATAAGCGAAAGAAGCCCCAGGGAAATCTCCAGCAGGGCGAGTGAGGTTACGATTCCTGCAGTGAAGGTGAACTCATATCCCTCACTTACTTCCATTGCGGTGCCCAATGCCAAAATGTCGCTCGGCAGGATGGCCTCGCCTTTAAACGTTATGACGAAGTGCTCGGCAATGCCAAGGGTACAACAGACGACGGGCACGAGGGCCATGACTCCTCCATGACGCTGTCCCAGCAAATAAAGGGAGAGCAGAACCGTCGCGAGCAGCCCAACGGAAAACCCGAATGAGTTGGCGGGAATGCGATAGAACGTTTCGTTGCAGGCAATTTCGAGTGAAACGAACGAGAGCGCTGAAACAGCGGCGACGACAAGGATGTCGCGGCAAATACAGGCAACCGTTCCCGTCGCAAGATCGGTTTGGTCGATAAGTCCCGAAACCAAGGGCTCGACAAGAAGTATGACGGCGGCAGCACCGAGCGCCGAATAAGAAAGGACCCATAGGGAACAGTCCTCATTTACGAGCAATTGATTCGTAATCCATGCAGCTACCATGCCGAGCGGGATGAGGAGCATCGCGCACCAAAAGACGCGGGCAATGGGCGGTTTTTCGTTGTGTTTGATTGAAAAATACACGCGCACGACGACGGCGGCCACGATAAGGACGGCGATGAATATGGGCAGATTGGCCATGCCACTCGAAGTGATTTCAAGGGGGATATCTTCGGTCATGGACGTTCCTCTGTTACAGCAAATTAAGTTCAGTTTTAGATTACTCTAACCTTTCCACGGCATTTCGAGAAACAAAGCACCCGACACGCAAAGCAAAAGGTCTGCGAATCTTGTATTACGAACATCTGTGCGCGTTGAGTGCGTTAAACTCATCGACAGTGTGATTTGAGGTTATAGGAGGCAAGGAGCTTCCATGTCTGATTCTTCTATCGTTATCCGTGGTGCGCGCGAACACAACCTGCGCAATATCGATGTTTCCATCCCGCGCGACGAGCTCGTGGTCATTACCGGTCTTTCGGGCTCGGGCAAGAGCTCGCTGGCGTTTGACACGATCTATGCCGAGGGTCAGCGTCGCTACGTGGAAAGCCTGTCGAGTTATGCGCGCCAGTTTTTAGGCCAGATGGACAAGCCCGATCTAGACTCGATCGACGGCCTTTCGCCGGCCGTCTCGATCGATCAGAAGACGACGTCCAAGAATCCGCGCTCGACGGTGGGTACTGTAACTGAGATTTATGACTACCTTCGCTTGCTTTTTGCACGCGTGGGCACGCCACACTGCCCCGAGTGCGGTCGCGTTATCGAACGCCAGACCACCGACCAGGTCGCCGATAAGGTCCTGGCAGCGGGAGAGGGTCGTCGTGCGTTTGTGCTGGCACCGGTGGTGCGCGGGCGCAAAGGCGAGTACGCAAAATTGTTCGAGGATCTTCGGGCTGAGGGCTTTAGCCGCGTGCGTGTCGACGGCGAAGTACGCTCGCTCGACGACCCCATCGATCTGGACAAAAAGTTCAAGCACGATATCGAGGTCGTAGTCGACCGCATCGTGATTCGGGAAAACTCTCTGGGCCGTATCGCCGAGTCGGTTGAACAGGCGACTGCCTTGGCACACGGCAATGTGAACGTGTACATGCTGCCCGATCGCGATGCTCCCGAGGGAACCGAGGGCGAGCTGCTGGAGTATTCGTTGGCTCTGGCGTGCCCGGAGCACGGGCACTCCATCGACGACCTACAACCCCGCGACTTTTCGTTCAACGCGCCCTATGGTGCGTGTCCCGAGTGCGATGGTCTGGGCTTTAAGAAAACGGTCGATGCCGAGGCGCTGATTGAGGACCCGTCGAAGTCGATTGCCGATGGGGTCTTTGGAAGCCTGTTCGGCAATTCGAACTACTACCCCCAGATCTTCGCCGCAGTCTGTAAGCACTTTAAGGTGAGCGCGGATACACCGTGGGAAGACCTACCTCCGCGAGTGCGCCGTGCATTTTTGGATGGCATGGGCGACAAGAAGATTTCGGTGGACTATCAAAAGCTCGACGGTCGTCGCAGCCAGTGGGACACCAAGTTTTCGGGCGTGCGCAATATCCTGTACGAGCGCTATACCGAGACGACCAACGAGAACACTAAGGCGCGCCTGGAGAAGTACATTCGCGAGGAGCCGTGTTCGAGCTGCCATGGGGCTCGCCTGCGCCCCGAGATGCTCGCCGTCACCGTGGGCGGCAAGTCCATTTATGAGGTTTGTTGCCTGTCGTGCCGCGAGTCGCTCGAGTTTTTTGAGGACCTTGAGCTCACCGAGCGTCAACAATTCATCGGCGGTCGTATCGTCAAGGAAATCCTGGAACGCTTGCGTTTTCTGGTTGATGTCGGCCTTGATTATCTGACGCTCGATCGTGCTTCGGCGACGCTTTCCGGCGGTGAGGCGCAGCGCATTCGCCTGGCTACGCAGATCGGTGCGGGCCTCATGGGCGTTCTCTATATTCTGGACGAGCCTTCGATTGGTCTTCACCAGCGCGACAACGAGCGGCTGATTAAGACACTCGAGCGCCTGCGCGATATCGGCAACACCGTTATCGTCGTTGAACACGATGAGGACACGATTCGTGCTGCCGACTATGTGATCGATATGGGGCCAGGCGCGGGCGTCAACGGCGGGCACGTGGTCGCCGCGGGAACGCCTGCCGATATCATGGCGTGCCCCGATTCCATGACGGGTGCTTATTTGACCGGCAAGCGGATGATCCGCGTGCCAGACGAGCGCCGCAAGCCCGGCCGCGGCTGCCTTAAGATCACGGGCGCCCGCGCCAACAACCTCAAAAACGTTACCGCCAAGATTGAGTTCGGTACGCTCACAGTCGTTACCGGTGTTTCGGGATCGGGCAAGAGCTCCCTGGTCACCGATACGATTGCGCCCGCGCTTACGAATGCCATCCACCGTTCGACGCGTCCCGTGGGTCCGTACAAGAAGATTGAGGGCATCGAGTGCATCGATAAGGTGATCGACATTGACCAGTCGCCGATCGGTCGCACGCCGCGTTCGAACCCTGCGACCTATATTGGCCTGTGGGATGATCTGCGCGCGCTGTTTGCGAGCACGCCGGAGTCGAAGGCGCGTGGCTACTCGCCGGGACGCTTCTCCTTTAATGTGAGCGGCGGACGCTGCGAGGCGTGCAAGGGCGACGGCCAGATCAAGATTGAGATGCACTTTCTTCCCGATATTTATGTTCCCTGCGAGGCTTGTGGCGGCAAGCGCTATAACCGCGAGACGCTCGAGGTTACCTATCGTGGCAAGACTATCTCGGACGTACTTGACATGAGCGTGGCCGAGGCACTGGCTTTCTTTGGGAATATTCCGCAGATCAAGCGAAAGCTTCAAACCCTGTATGACGTCGGCCTAGGTTATGTGAGCTTGGGCCAGCCCGCCACGACGCTCTCGGGTGGTGAGGCGCAGCGCGTAAAGCTCGCCAAGGAGCTTCATCGCCGTCAGACGGGTAAGACGTTCTATATTTTGGACGAGCCTACGACCGGTCTTCATTTTGAGGACGTTCGCCAGTTACTTGATGTGTTGCAGCGTCTAGTCGATGCGGGCAATACGGTGTTGGTGATCGAGCACAACCTCGATGTCATCAAGGTCGCCGACCGTCTGATCGATATGGGTCCCGAGGGTGGCAACGGTGGCGGAACTGTCGTGGTCTCGGGTACGCCAGAGCAGGTTGCGGCATGCCCGCAGAGCTATACCGGCAAGTTCTTGGCGCCGTTGCTCAAACGCGATAAGGAGCGTCAAGCGCAACTCGATGCCTAATACATAGGTGTTTTTGAAACATGAGCGCCGCCGATTCCTTGCGATTCGGTGGCGCTCTCTTTGTCGAGATAGCGTATGCCGCGCAAATGGACATATACTTAAAAATTGCGTTCTTATATGAGGGAAAGGATATGCCATGCCGAAGGCCGTGAAGACGCCAAAGACCAACGCCATGCGCGAGCTGGAAAGCGCCGGCATCTCCTATGTTCTCCATACGTACGAAGACGATGGCGACGAATCGTCGGGGCTGGGCGTCGCGATTTCCGAGCAGCTTGGCGAGGAGCCCGGTCAGGGATTTAAGACCCTGGTCTGCACGACGCCGTCCAACGACCATGTCGTGTGCTGCATTCCCGTTGCCGACGAGCTCGACCTCAAGGCCGCCGCGCGCGCCGCAGGCGAAAAGTCGCTGACCATGATGCATGTCAAAGATTTGCTTGCCGCGACGGGGTATGTCCGCGGCGGTTGCAGTCCGGTCGGTATGAAAAAACGATTCCGGACGCTGATCGATGAGACATGCGTCCTTTGGGATACCATTTTTATCTCGGGTGGCAAGCGCGGCTATCAGCTTGAGCTTGCTCCCGATGACTTAGTTGCATTTTGCGGGGCGACGGTTGCCCCGATCACGAGAGAGGACTGAGCGATGCCGCAGGAAGAATCAAAGCGCGGAGCTCACTTTGCAAAAGGGTCGGCTCCTCAGACGCCCGCGCCCGAGGCCGCTTCGTTCGATAACGAGATTCGAAACGCCTGGTCCGCTGCCGCTGACCCGGGCGAGACGGCCGTGTACTTGCGTGCCGCCGGTGCCGGCACGGCACTTCCCCGTACGGTTCTTTCTTCGGCTCGTCCCGATGAGACGGCTGTCTTTTTGGCCGCCGCTCAATCGAGCGCCAGCGTGATGCCGATCGCCTCCGAGGCTCCTCGTGCGCCGCGTCCCGATGAGACGGCGGTGTTTTTGATGGCAGCCCAGGGAAAGAGCACACCGCAGAGCGCTCCTGCCGCTCGTTCCGCCAAGCCCACGGCTCATGATGATGGCGAACCGCTTCTTTCGGATGACGAATGGTCGCCGCTTGGTTCGACCGATCCCGTCGAGGGCGTGGCCATCGACGGTGATGACGACTGGGACCCTCTGTCGTTTTCTGCCCGAACCGTCGCCGCCAATGAAGTTGACACGGTGTTTGGCGACCATGCCATATTCGATGATGATGCCGTATCCGGTAACAACATGCCGAACAGCGATGACGCCGCACCTGCTGATGACGCCGTTTTGGTTGACGATCCCTTTGCGATGACCGGCTCCTTTGCCGTCGTGGACGATTTGCCGCCACAAGATGAGGTTTATGAGGACTCTCAGGACGACGTAGACGATATGGGTTCGTCGGACTACTCCACGGTTGGTCGTTCTGCTGGCCTTATGACCGTGCTGACCATCGTGTCGCGTGTCACCGGGTTTATCCGCACGTGGGCCATGGCGGCCGCCATCGGTATGTCGCTGCTCTCGTCCTCCTATCAGGTTGCCAACAACCTGCCCAACATGCTCTACGAGCTCGTGATGGGCGGCATGCTCGTTACGGCGTTTTTGCCGGTGTATATGGGTGTGAGGCGCGAGCAGGGTCGCGAGGCATCGAACGAGTATGTCGGCAACCTGCTTGGTATTCTGCTTCTGCTGCTGGGCGGTATCTCGCTGCTGGGCACCGTGTTTGCTCCCGGCTTTATTTGGACGCAGTCGTTCCTTTCGGGCGATGGCGGCAGCATGGATACCGCTGCGTTCATGTTCCGCTTCTTTGCTATTCAAATTCTGTTTTATGGCTTGGGCTCGGTGTTCTCGGGCGTTCTCAACGCACATCGCGACTATTTCTGGTCGACGTTTGCCCCGGTTCTCAACAATGTCATCGTCATCGCCAGCTTTATGGGCTTTGCTTCCGTGTCTGCACAATTTGGCGAGCAGGCCGGTATTATCTTGATCGCAGTTGGTACGACCCTCGGCGTCTTTGTCCAGATGGCCTGCCAGATTCCCGCGCTTGGCAAGCATGGCGTGCATCCTCATATCCATATCGACTTTAAGGATCCCGCGCTGCGACAGACGATCGCGCTTGGTATCCCGACGCTGCTCGCCACGGTGTGCATGTTTGTCTCGACCTCCATTACCAATGCCGCCGCGCTGGTGGTGCAGCCCGAGACCGGCCCTTCCGTCATCGCATATGCGCGCTTGTGGTACACATTGCCCTATGCGCTGATCGCCGCCTCGCTTTCGACGGCACTTTATACCGAACTCTCTCACGATGCGCAGGAGAAGGATTACGACAGCGTCCGCACGGGCATTTCGCGCGGTGTCGCCCAGATGCTCTTCTTCCTGATTCCGTTTGCGATGTATCTGATCGTCTTCGCCCGTCCGCTCAACATGATCTACTGCGCCGGCAAGTTCGATGAATCCGGTGTGGCGCTGGTGTCGGAGTTCCTTATCTATCTGGCACTTTCCCTGCCGCTCTACGGCGTGGTCGTGCTCATGCAGAAGAGCTTCTCGGCCTTGCTCGACATGAAGCCCTACGGTCGTTATTGCCTTTACTCTGCCATTGGACAGGCCGGTTCGGTGCTGCTGTTTGGCGTGGTGCTGGGCTACGGTATGCCGGCAATTGCGCTTTCGTACGTCGTTGACTACGTAGTCTTGGTCGGATGCTCACTGTGGTGGCTGCGCCGTCGTCTGCATGGCCTTCAGGTCAAGTCTATCCTGCATGGCGGTTTCTTCGGCCTACTGTTCGGTGGCTTGGGCGCTGCCGCGGGTGCCGGCGTCATGTGGGCACTTGAGCACTTTGTCGGAGCGCTTGGCAGTTCGATCCTAATTACCCTGGGCTACGTTTGTGTTGCAGGCGTCGTCTCGCTCGCTGTAACTTTTGGTCTCGCCTTCGTCTTTAAGATGCCCGAGGTCTCGGCGCTGCTTCGTCGCAAGTAGGTGCGCGTGGCAGGTCACGACAACATTCCAACACTTGCCGAGCAGGTTTCGCGCGTTCCCACGCAACCCGGCTGCTACCTTTGGAAAGATGCCAAGGGTGATGTCATCTATGTGGGCAAGGCAAAAAACCTGCGTGCCCGTATGCGTCAATACGTGACACTGCAGGACGAGCGTCAAAAGATCCCGCTCATGATGCAGCTGGTGGCGAGTTTCGACTATATCGTGGTGGAGACCGAGCACGAGGCATTGGTGCTCGAGCGCAATCTGATTGGCCAGTACCATCCGTACTTTAACGTCGATCTCAAAGACGATAAAAGCTATCCCTTTATCGCCATTACCAAGAGCGACTTGTTTCCGGCTATTAAATACACGCGAGAGCGTCATAAACCGGGAACGCGCTATTTTGGCCCCTATACCGATAGCCGTGCGGCGCGTGAGACCATCGATACGCTACGCAAGGTTATTCCTATTTGCTCGGCATCCTGTGCGGAATGGCGCCGCTGCCGCCGCATCGTCGAATCTCATAAGGGCGAAGAAGACATCGTCAATATGATTTGCGCGCAAAACGGGCGTCCCTGCTTTGACTACCATGTCGGGCGCGGGCCGGGCGCATGCGTCGGCGCGATTTCCCCTGCCGACTATGCCAAGAACGTCAAACGTGTCGAACGTTTCTTGTCGGGCCATCGCAAGGATGTCGTTGACGAGCTTACGTCCGAGATGACGGAGGCAGCCGAGACGCTCGATTTTGAGCGTGCGGCGCGCGTCAAGCGTCGCCTGGAAGTCATTAGGGGCCTGGACGATCGCCAACAGGTCGTTTTTCCATCGAGCGTCGATATCGACGTCATCGGCTTCTATCGCGAAGAGACTATCTCTGCCGCCTGTGTCTTTGTCGTTCGCGAGGGCCGAACGGTTCGAACTTGTGAGTTCATCCTCGATAAAGGCCTGGATGTCGACGAGGAAGAGCTTCAATCGGGCTTTCTTAAGCGCTATTACGACGAGACGGCTGATATTCCAGCCGAGATCAATCTCTCTGTCGAGCTTGAGGATGCCGAAGCGTTGGGGGAGTGGCTTGCGGGCAAGCGCGAACGCTCTTGCCATCTCCATAGGCCGCAGCGCGGCGAAAAGCACCGCCTGCTCGATATGGCTTCCAAAAATGCGCGCCATGCCCTCATGCGCTACATGATGCGCACGGGGTATGCTGACGATCGCACCAATCAAGCGCTCCTGGAGCTCGAAAGCGCGCTGGCGCTGCCTGCGCCGCCGTTGCGCATCGAGTGCTTCGATATCTCGACGTTGCACGGCACCTTTACCGTCGCTTCGATGGTGGTATTTACCAACGGCCGTGCCGACAAGGGCCAGTATCGTCGCTTTAAAATTCAGGCCGAATTGGACGAGGCGAACGACTTCGTATCGATGTCCGAGGTTCTGGGGCGTCGCTATGCTCCCGAGCGCATGGCGGACGAGCGCTTTGGCTCGCGCCCCGATTTGCTCGTTGTCGATGGCGGCAAGCCGCAATTGACCGCTGCAATTAAGCAACTTGAGGCGCTTGGCCTCGATATACCAGTTTGTGGCTTGGCAAAGGCCGATGAGGAAGTTTTCGTGCCGTGGGACGAGACTCCCGTCGTGCTGCCGACCGGCTCCGCTTCGCTTTATCTGATCAAGCAGGTTCGCGATGAATCCCACCGATTTGCGATTACGTTCCATCGCGAGTTGCGCGATAAGGCTATGACGGTTTCGGTGCTTGACGACGTTCCGGGCGTGGGACCCGCCAGAAAACGTGCCATTATGCGCCATTTTGGCTCGATGAAGCGTTTGCGCGCGGCAAGCGAGCAGGAGATTGCGGAAGTTCGAGGCGTTCCGGCCGATGTCGCCAAAGCGGTCCACGAGGCACTTGTTGCATGGAATGCCGAGCGCGCCCAGGCATCGGCCAGCCGTTCCGAAAACTAAACGCGCTTCTAAACAACTGATATACATGATTGGCTGATTTTCAATCATTTATTTCGCGGCGATTACCTGCTGATTTCGGGTTTTATTAACGCTAAAACGTTTGACTAGCCATGGTGAATAACCCTGCTATCCTGCGGGTTGACGAAGACTGATATCTCACCTCGTCGATACATACTGTCTGTCGAATCGTTTGTCAATGAATTCGGTGAACGGTAGTAAATACCGTTCAAGCGTATGTATGTATCGGTCGCCGAGCGCGGCACCCAAGTTGGGTTTGTCGGTAGGTAAGGTATATGTCGTCCGCAAGTTGCGCGGGGGCAAGTCTAGGTGCCTCCGGGTAAGATTCTCTATTGATAGGAGAAGACATGGCCATCATCAACAAGGGTATGTCCAGGCGTTCGTTCCTCGGCCTCACCGGCAGCGTCGCTGCTGTCGCCGGCCTTGGTCTCACCGGCTGCGGTGGCAGCTCCAGCGACGAGGGTTCCGCTGCCAGCTCCACCGATTCCGCTAACCGTGGCGGCGGCGTGATTACCGCTGGTTCCGCTTACGCTCCGTCCAGCTTCGACCCCGCCAGCACCGGCTCCGCTGTTGGCCTGGGCGCTAACTGGCATGTCGTCGAGGGCCTTTACGGCATCGATTACCACGACTATAGCACCTTCAACGAGCTCGCCACCGACGATCCCAAGTCTGTGGACGACACCACTTTCGAGGTCACCATCCGCAAGGGCGCCAAGTTCTCCGATGGTACTGAGGTCACTGCTGACGACGTCGTCGCTTCCTACACCGCTTGCGCCGCTTCCGCTACCTACGCTCCGTTCTTCCAGCCCTTCGAGTCCATCGAGGCTAAGGACGCCAGCACCGTGACGGTCAAGACCAAGGTCCCCAACTTCTCCCTGCTCAAGGATCGTCTTGCCATCATCCGCGTTACCCCGGCCACCCAGACCGAGGAGGATCGCGCCAAGCAGCCGATCGGCTCCGGTCCCTGGATGTACGACTCTATCTCCGATACCGAGATCACCCTGGTTCCCAACCCCGAGTACAACGGTGAGTATGCTGCCGAGGATAAGAAGATCCAGTACAGCATCCTGACCGACCCCACCGCTCGCGTTACCGCTCAACAGGAGGGCTCCACGCTCGTTATGGAGCTCGTTACTGCTGACGCCGTCGACCAGCTCGAGAGCGCCGGCTGCAAGATCGATAACGTTCAGGGTTTCGGTACCCGCTTCATCATGTTCAACGTCGCCAAGGAGCCTTGGAACGACGTCAAGGTCCGTCAGGCCGTCATGTATGCGCTCGACACCGAGAAGATGGTCAGCAACACCTTCGCCGGCCTTGCCACCGCTGCCAGCTGCTACCTGCCTAAGAGCTTCACCAACTATCATGAGGCTTCCACGGTGTACAAGACCGACGCCAAGAAGGCTAAGAAGCTCATCGAGGAGTCCGGCATCACCCCGGGTGCCATCACCCTGCGCACCACCGACAACGAGCAGATTAAGGGCATGGCCGCCCAGGTCAAGAACGACCTCGACGCTCTCGGCTTCGATGTGACTATCCAGACCGATACCTCGCCGGCCACCTACGCTGCCATCGACGGCGGCGAGGCCTACGATATCCTCCTTGCCCCTGGCGATCCTTCCTGCTTCGGCGCCGACCCCGATCTGCTGCTCAACTGGTGGTACGGCGACAACGTCTGGATGCAGACCCGTTGCCCGTGGAAGGAGTCCGCTGAGTGGCAGAAGCTCCACGGTCTCATGGACGAGGCTCTTGCCGCCGAGGGCGACGAGCAGCAGAAGAAGTGGAACGAGTGCTTCGACATCATTGCCGACAACGCCGTTCTGTACCCCGTTGTCCACGTCAAGACCGTCTCCGCTTCCTGGGACGATCCGTCCACTGCGCCCAACGGCGAGGCCCTCGATGGCTTCAAGGGCATTGGCACGACGAGCATGTCCTTCAGGGGCGTTGCGACCGTCAAGGCGTAAGACTCGCTTGAGTCTGTATGCAGGATGTCGGCCGTTGGGACCGTATCCTCATAGTTGAAACAAAGACCCGGGCGGCAACGATGTCGCTCGGGTCTTGTAATGAGTATCCGTACTCATATACCAGTTGGTCCTACCGACAAAAGAAAGGGGAGAGAACGTGAACAACTTGCTACGTTTGATTGGAAGGCGTCTTGTGGCGCTGCCGATCATGGCATTGGGCGTCACCGTCCTGGTGTTCTTCCTTATGTCGTTCTCCAAGACCGACCCCGCCTACACGGCGTTGGGTGACGGTGCCTCGCCCGAGGCGGTTGCCGAGTACCATGAGAAGTATGGTCTGGACGACCCCTGGCCCGTGCGCTACGTTCGCTATATGGGCGATTTGATTCATGGTGACATGGGTACCTATGGTGCTGCTCGCAACTCCGTTGCCAAGCGCATCTCCACGGCCCTGCCCGTCACGATGCAGCTGACCTTCATCGGTCTTGCCATCGGTGCGGTCGTTTCGTTTTTGCTCGGCGTCATCGCGGCACTGTATCGCGACAAATGGCCGGACCAAGTGATCCGCGTCTTTTCCATCGCCGGCTTGGCAACCCCGTCGTTCTGGCTTGCCGTTCTGTTGATCCTGCTGTTCTCTTCCTACCTTAAGGTGCTCCCGGCATCGGGTGCTCTGCCTCACTTCACCACGAATCCGGTTGGCTATCTGGGACGTATGATCATGCCCGCTATCGCCTTGGCATTTCCGCTGACGGGCCAGATGACTCGTATCGTGCGTACCGCCATGGTCGAGGAGCTCGACAAGGACTATGTCCGTATGGCTCGTGGCGCCGGCGTTCCCGAGAAGGTCGTCGTCGGCATCAACGTTCTTCGCAATGCGCTGATCACCCCGGTCACCACCCTCGGTCTTAAGATCGGTTACCTCATGGGCGGCGCCGTCGTCATCGAGGTTATCTTCAACCTCCCCGGCATGGGCACTGCGATTCTGCAGGGCGTTCAGGGCAACGAGGCGAACCTGGTTCAGGGCGTCGTTATCGTCGTTGCTCTTGCCTTCATCATCATCAACATCGTGGTTGACATGCTCTACCTGCTCATCAACCCGCGCATCAGGACGGTGTAGATTATGGTAAAGATTCGAGAGAAGCAAACCGAGCAGCTCGAGAAGGCTGCCTCCAAGGGGCTCAAGCTCGGTGGCTGGAAGAAGATGACGCTGTCTTCTAAGATTGCCGCCGTCGTGCTGGTGCTGGTCGCCCTGACTGCGATTTTGGCGCCCCTTCTTGCCCCCTATAGCCCGGTCGAGATCTTTACGGCTCGCCAGGCTCCCGGCAACGGATTTATCTTCGGTACCGACGATAAGGGCCGCGACATTCTGTCGCGTATGCTCTACGGTGGTCGTTACTCGCTGATTATCGGCTTTGGCGCCACTGCCATGGCTCTGGTCTGCGGCTCGGTCGTGGGCGCCCTTGCAGCGGTTTCGCGCAAGTCTATCTCTGAGGCGATCATGCGTATCCTGGACATCATCATGTCCATCCCGGGTATCGCCCTCGCAGCCGTTTTCGTCTCCATCCTGGGCAATTCCGTGCCGTCGATCATTTTCGCCATCGGCTTTATGTACACTCCGCAGATCGCCCGTATCGTGCGCGCCAACATCGTGTCCGAGTACGGTGAGGACTATGTCCGCGCGGTCATCGTGTCCGGCGCCAAGGCTCCGTGGATTCTGATCAAGCATGTTCTGCGCAACTGCATCGCTCCGATCATGGTCTTCACCGTTACCCTGGTCGCAGACGCCATCATCTTCGAGGCCTCGCTGACCTTCATCGGCGCCGGCATCCAGGAGCCCACCGCTACCTGGGGCAACATCCTCGCCGACGCCCGCGGCGGCGTGCTCGCTGGCCGTTGGTGGCAGGCACTGTTCCCGGGCCTGGCCATTATGATCACCTGCCTGGCGCTCAACATCCTCTCCGAGGGTATTACCGACGCCATGGCCGCTGCTCCCTCCGCCGCCCTGGATCCGACCGATTCCTCCAAGCGTCGCGAGGCCGATCTGCTGGTCTCCGACCCCGTTCGTGCCTACAAGGAGCAGGCTCAGTCCCTCTCCGCTCGCCTTGGCGCCCTGCGCGATGTCGAGCTCAAGCGTAACGACCGCCATGTGCCCGACGAGTCTGTCGAGCCGATTCTCTCGGTCCGTGACTTCTGCATTCAGTTTGAGCACCACGGTGACATCAACGTCGTCGACCACGTCAACTTTGACGTCCGTCCCGGCCAGACCATGGGCCTGGTAGGCGAGTCCGGCTGCGGTAAGTCCATCACCACGCTGGCCATCATGGGCCTGACCGACGATGACGAGCACCTTTCTGGTGAGGTTCTCTGGGAGGGCCGCGATCTGCTCAAGATGAGCAAGAAGGAGTGGTTCGGCCTGCGCGGTACCGATATCGCCATGGTCTATCAGGACGCCCTGTCCTCGCTCAACCCCTCCATGCTCATTTCCGCCCAGATGAAGCAGCTCACCAAGCGCGGCGGCACCCGTAGCGCCGAGGAGCTCCTGGAGCTCGTGGGCCTCGACCCCAAGCGTACGCTCGAGAGCTATCCGCATGAGCTTTCCGGTGGTCAGCGTCAGCGCGTTCTGATCGCTATGGCCCTTACCCGCGACCCCAAGCTGGTCATCTGCGACGAGCCCACGACCGCTCTGGACGTTACCGTCCAGAAGCAGGTCATCAAGCTGCTCAACGACCTTCAGGCCAAGCTCGGCTTTGCCATGATCTTCGTTTCACACGACCTGGCGCTGGTCGCCGAGGTCGCCCACAACATTACGGTTATGTACGCCGGCCAGGTTATCGAGCAGGCGCCCACCAAGGAGCTGCTCACCAACCCGATTCACGAGTACACCCGCGGCCTTCTGGGCTCCGTCCTGTCCATCGAGAGCGGTTCGGGCCGCCTGCACCAGGTGCCCGGCGCCGTTCCGAGCCCGCGCGATTTCCCCAAGGGCGATCGCTTCGCGCCCCGCTCGAGCCATCCGCGCATTGGCCTGGACACCCGTCCGGTCTTCAAGCGCGTGCCCGGCACCGAGCACTTCTATTCCGAGCTCCCCGACGAGGTGCTCAAGGCAAATGGTTTGACCCCTCACGCGGAGGTGATGTAGATGAGCGAGACCGCAGTCAACGGCGTCGAGCCGATCATCTTCCTTGATGACGTCCACGTCACCTTTAGGACCCGTACCGGCTCGATTCTGCACCCCAACCTGGTTCATGCCGTCCAGGGTGTAACGATTAAGCTCATGCCCGGACAGACCATCGGCATCGTCGGCGAGTCCGGTTGCGGAAAGTCCACCACGGCTAACGTCATGTGCGGCCTTCAGGCCCCCACGAGCGGCAAGGTCTACTTTAAGGGCAAGGACGTCACCAAGCGTACCGCCGAGGACCGTCGTCACATGGGCCGCGTCATCTCGGTCGTGTTCCAGAACCCCGCGACGGCACTCAACCCCCGCATGGTCGTTCGCGAGCAGCTGCTCGATCCCATGCGCGTCCACAATCTGGGCACCGAGGCCGAGCAGGAGAAGCGCGTCAAGGAACTCTTGGAGCTCACCGGTCTGCCCAGTTCTGCCGCCGAGGTTCTTCCCGGCCAGCTTTCGGGCGGCCAGCGCCAGCGCGTCGCAATTGCCCGTGCCCTGTCGCTGAACCCCGATGCCATCATCGCCGACGAGCCCACCTCGGCTCTGGACGTTTCGGTCCGCGCGCAGATTCTGAACCTGCTGACCGACCTTAAGAAGGAACTCGGCCTGGCCATGGTGTTCATTAGCCATGACATCCAGACGGTCCGCTATATTTCCGACGACATCATCGTCATGAATGGCGGCAAGATCGTCGAGCAGGGCGAGGCCAAGCAGGTCTTCCAGCACCCTCAGGACCCCTACACCAAGATGCTGCTCGGCGCTGCGCCGTCGCTGCTGCATCCCAAGCTCGGCGAGTAGCCTCGCTTTCCCTCCCGTGCGCCCGGTTCCCTTGCCGGGCGCACCTCCGTTGCGATTTCGAAAGGTTGGGTTCACGAGCCATGCCAAGTGCTCAGGAGCTACAACAGCAATTTGGTGAATATCGAGGCGCCATGCCCCGTCCATCAGATTTCGATCTCTTTTGGAAGGATCGCATGGTCGAGGCTGACGCCGTCGGGCTTGACTATGCGATCGAGGCGGCATCGGTCACCGATGCCGTGACCTGCCAGCTTTTCGATCTCTGGTATACCGGCATGTGTGGCGCTCGCCTGCACGCCAAGTACCTTAAACCTGTCTCGGACGAGCCCATGCCATTGGTACTTCAGTTCCATGGATATCCAGGTGCGAGTCGCAGCTGGTTTGAGCAGGCATCGTTTGCGGGCATGGGCATGGCGCTCATTGCTCTCGATTGTCCTGGTCAAGGAGGTCCGTCCGAGGACATTGGCGGATTTGAGGGCACA
Organism: Collinsella sp. CLA-ER-H9; assembly: GCF_040092295.1. Lineage (NCBI taxonomy): Bacteria > Bacillati > Actinomycetota > Coriobacteriia > Coriobacteriales > Coriobacteriaceae > Collinsella > Collinsella sp. CLA-ER-H9. The sequence continues at coordinate 18,089 of NZ_JBBNLV010000017.1, read as the reverse complement.
ACGGTCGCGGGCCATATCGTCGCCGGTATCGACGGTGACCCGGCCAACCTCTACTATGTCCGCTTGCACCAAGATATTCGCATTCTGTGCCGTATTGTTCGCGAGCTCGAGGGCATCGATCTTGCCCGTGTGTTTGTGAACGGCGCGTCGCAGGGCGGCGGTTTGGGTATAGCGACCTGTGCGCTTAACAGCGAGCTTATCAATCGCGCCGCCATCCTCTATCCCTTCCTGTCGGATTTCCGCCTGGTCTGGGATTTGGATGCCGACGACATCGCCTACGAGGGCCTGCGCTATTGGTCTCGCTGGTTTGACGAGGACTCGACTCGTATCGACGAAGCCTATGCCAAGCTGGCGTACTTCGATTCCAAGAACTTTGCCCCCATGGTCAAATGCCCCGTGCTGTTTGGCACGGGCACAGCCGATATCGTCTGCCCTCCGGCGACGCAGTTTGCAGTCTACAACAACCTGACCTGTGAAAAGCGTCATGAGTTCTTTGAAGGCTTCGGTCACGAGGAGATTCAGGATTTTGACGATCTGATCATTCCGTTTTTCTGCAAGGGAGGGGAGGCTCATGTCTAAGTGCGAGAGCAATATCGATGAGCTGATTGTCCCCGAGCTTGCGGGAATTGCTGGGACGGTTTCGTCAAGGCTCTCTGATTTCCGGGATTGGCGCGGCGATGCTTCTGCGGATGTTTCCGAGTTGGAGACAGCCGCTTCGGACCTTGAGGTTTGCGGGCTGACCGTTACGGCGATTGATTTCGCAAATCCGTGCGCGCGCTACTCCGAGGTTTCCTTTGAGCTCGGCGGGTATGTCGTGCACGGCCGTTTGATTGAGCCTGTTGGTCGTGACCGGGCATCCGAGCTTGTGCCACTATGCCTGATGTTTCACGACATCGACCGACCTGTGCGCGGCTGGCATCACATGACGAGATTTGTCGCCATGGGGTATGCCGTCCTCGCGCTGGACGATGAGACTATTGGATCCAACGATCTGCAGCAGGGGATTACCTCGCCTGCTTTTGTCGAGCGTGTCCGTTGGGGCTGCGCGTTGGCGAAGGTTGCGCGCAACCTTGATGGCATGGATCCCGACCGCATCTTTGCATGGGGCGAGGGCCTTGGCGGCGGTGTCGCGCTGGCGGTTTCTGCTCTGGACGAGCGGGGCCTTGCCTGCACGGCGCTTGCCAATCCGCTTCCCAGCGGTCTCGAGACGCTGTCGCCTCGGGTTCGTGGCTCGGTGCTCATGGGCACATCGCTCATGGATACCGTGAGTGATCCCAAGGGTCAGTTTGCCGTATTCAACGGTCTTGAGTGTGACCGGAGGCATATCATCTATGCCAAATACGCTCACGAGCGCATCAATGCGTTCGAAAACGAAGTCGTCGACTTCTTTAACCAAACGTTCTATCCGTGTTCTTTGGCCTAGACGGCCTGGACACTGCCAACAAGAGTGGGTGGCATAGGGCCGCCCGCCAGACAACTAAGGAGATTCTTGTGGCAACTCAGAAATTCACCGGCGTTATCCCTCCCGTCGTTGTTCCCGATACCGAAGACCACCAGCTCGACGTTGCCTCCTTTGAGCGCAGCATCAACCGCATGATCGACGCCGGCGTCGATGGCCTGTTCTTCTTGGGCTCTTCGGGTGAGGTCGTTTTCTCCACCGACGAGCGTCGTCGCCAGATCATCGCCGAGGCCGTCCGCATCGTCGACCACCGCGTGCCCGTCTTGGTCGGCATCATCGATACCGAGACCGAGCGCATGATCGAGCACGGCAAGGTCGCTCAGGAGCTGGGCGCCGATGCGCTCGTCGCCACCTGCCCGTTCTATGCCCTGCAGGGCATGACCGAGGTTGAGGAGCATTTCCGCATCCTGCACGAGGAGCTCGACCTGCCCATCTTCGCCTATGACATTCCCGTGTGCGTTCACACCAAGCTCCCCTGGAAGCTCCTTGCTAAGCTCGGCGCCGAGGGCGTCCTGGCTGGCGTCAAGGATTCCTCGGGCGATGACATCTCGTTCCGCTACCTCATTCAGGAGAACGAGAAGAACGGCCATCCGATGAGCATCCTTACCGGCCATGAGGTCGTCGTCGACGGTGCCTATCTCGGTGGCGCCGACGGTTCCGTCCCGGGCCTCGCCAACGTTGAGCCCGAGGGCTACGTTCGTCAGTGGAAGGCCGCTCAGGCTGGTGACTGGGCTACCGTCAAGGCCGAGCAGGATCGCCTCAATGAGATTTCGCACATCTGGGATGTCACCTCGGGCGTCCAGGGCTATGCCGGTGGCGTCGGCGCCTTCAAGACCGCTATGAACCTCATGGGCATCTTCGACAGCCCGACCATGCCGCGCCCGGTGAAGGCCATGACCGGTGAAAACGTCGAGGCGATTCGCAAGGTCCTCCAGGACAACGGTCTCCTTTAAAGCTTTCCCAGGCACCCGACCTCGCCGTTCAACCGTGCGGCCATGACCCATTAGGTCAATGGCCGTACGGTTTCTCGGCGATCTCGGGCACCTGGAAAACCTTTACCGCGCTGTGACGGCTAGCCTGACGGCGCATTTCCTGTAGTTGTTTTTGTCTCCGAAGGAGAACAACATGGAGAACAAGTACGTCTGCTCTGTCGATATCGGCGGAACTAAGATCGCGACTGCCATCATGGAGTACCCGGCTGACGGCGGTGTGCCCCATCCCGTTTTTGAGGCTGAGGTTCCCACCGAGGCCCAGGAGGGTGGCGAAGCGGTCTTCCAGCGCATCGAGGCGTCTATCAAGGCAGCTCTTGAAGCAAATCCCGATGTCGAGGTCCTCGGAGTTGGCATCGGCGCTGCCGGTGTCGTCGACCCCAAGACGGGCGCCATCGCGTATGCCAATGAGATTATGCCCGGCTGGTCCGGCGTTCAGTTGGGGCCGCGCCTGCGCGAGGACCTCGGCCTTCCCGTTGCCGTTGTAGGCGACGTGCAGGCTCATGCTCTGGGCGAGGCCCACTGGGGCGTCGGTAAGGGCAAGTTCTCCGTCTTGTGTTTGGGCATCGGTACGGGCATCGGCGGCGCATATGTCGAGAACGGCCGCGTGATGCAGGGCTTCCATGGTGCTGCCGGCCATATGGGCCACATCGAGTGCTCGGCTGCCGCCGGCATTCCCTGCGCCTGCGGGCGTTCCGGCCATCTGGAGTCGGTTGCTTCGGGCACTTCCATTGGTCGTATGTACGATGAGCGTTTTGGCCGCGTCGACCCCAGCCGTCCTTCGGTCGGCCGTGACGTGAACGACCTGTGCCGTGCGGGCGACGCAAAGGCGACCGAGGTCATCCATGACGCCGGCTTTGCGCTGGGTGCCAGCTTGGGCTCGCTCGCTAACATCCTGGACCCCGAGGTCATCGTGCTTTCGGGCGGCGTGATTCACCAAGGTCCCGATTGGCGTTCACAGACGTGGAAGGACTCGGTGCACGAGGGCTATGCCAGCCAAGCGCTCGACCCGCTTCAGGACACGCCGATCCTCATCGGCTCTCTGGAGGGCGACGCGCCGCTCATCGGTGCCGCCGAACACCTTCTTGCATCGTTGAAGTAAACATAACTACCAAGTGCGCCTTCTGAGGTGCCGCAGATTGACGTGAAAGAGGAGCGAAGCGTACTTCGGTACGCGAGCGACGGTTTGAACGTCAAGGTGCGGTGTCTCAGAAGGCTGTTTTGAGAAAGGTTGAGTCGAACATGACCGTTGATCCTTTGATCCAGTCCCTGAAGGGTAAGCTCGTCGTGAGCGTTCAGGCGTATATGGGCGAGCCGCTTCGTACGCCCGAGACCATGGCTCAAATGTCCCGCGCTTGCGAGCTTGGCGGCGCCGCCGCCATTCGCTGCCAGGGCCTTGCCGACATTGCCGCCATTAAGGGCCGCTGTGAGGTTCCTGTTATCGGCCTGTGGAAGGATGGGCACGAGGGCGTTTACATCACGCCGACGCTGCGTCACGCTCGCGCCTGCGTTGCTGCCGGTGCCGATATCGTGGCGATCGACGCCACCGATCGTCCGCGCCCCGATGGTAAGACGGTCGAGGATACCTTCCGCCCGCTGCACGAGGAGGGTGTGCTCCTGATGGCCGATTGTGCCACCATCGAGGACATTCGCCGTGCTGTTGATATGGGCTTTGACCTGGTATCCACCACGCTTTCTCACGGCGTCGCCGCCATCGACTGCACCATGGCCGATGGTCCCGACCTGCCGCTCCTGCGTCAGGCGACCGAGGAATTCCCCGGCCTTCCCATCATTTGCGAGGGTCGCGTACATACGCCCGAAGAGGCTCGCGCTGCAATCGACGCCGGCGCGTGGGCCGTTGTCGTCGGCACCGCCATTACGCACCCTACGAGTATTACAAGTTGGTTCAAGGCTGCGCTTGAGGCGTAAGACGGGCCTCGTATCCGCTTGGGGCGGTATACTCAATAAAGGCAATTGATCGCGCGGGATCCGCTGGCCGGGTCCCGCGCTTATTTTAGGAGGCACACATGCAAAAGGGAGATGCCATGGATGCGGCGGAGCGCTCGGAGCGTATCCCCGATATCGTTATCATCACCGGAATGTCCGGCTCGGGCCGAACGCAAGCCATGCATGTGTTTGAGGACATGGGCTATTTTTGTATCGACAACCTGCCCCCACGCCTGATTGCCCAGCTTGCAGAGCTCGTTGGCATCAATACGGGCGTGGGCAGGCACCTTGCCGTTACCTGCGACCTGCGTAGCCAGGGCTTGTTCGATGAACTGCTCGATGCTGTTGCCGCACTGGAAGAGCGCGAGATGAGCTGCGACATCGTGTTTCTCGAGGCGTCTGACGAGGTGCTGATTCGCCGGTATAGCGAAAACCGTCGCCGCCATCCCATTGCAAAGCCGGGGGAGACCACGGCCGACGCTATTCAGCGTGAACGTCTGCAGCTGAAGGGCGTTCGCGATCGAGCGGATATGATTATCGACACGAGCCACTTGCGCACTTCTGCCTTACGTAACAAGCTTCGCATGGCTTTTTCCGAGCTGTCCGACCAGCAGCTTATGGACGTCCACGTGTTCTCGTTTGGCTTTAAGCATGGCATGCCCGTCGAGGCGGATATCATGATCGATGTGCGCTTCTTGCCCAATCCTTTCTACGATCCCGAGATGCGTACCATGACCGGTCTCGATAAGAAGGTCTCCGATTTTGTCTTGGACCACCCTAAGACCCAGGAGTTTTGGAAGGCCTGGACACAGTTGCTCGATACGGTCATGCCGGGTTATATCGCAGAGGGCAAGCCGCAGCTTTCCATTGCCATCGGCTGCACGGGCGGACAGCACCGTAGCGTCGCCATTGCCGAGGCCACGGCCCGCTACCTGGAGGGTGCTCAGTATCATGTGAGCATCTCCCATCGTGACCTGTCGCGTGCCAACACGAAGGCATAGGTTTACATGTCGTTTACCGCTGAGGTGCGTGACGAGCTTGCGCGCTGCGAACCAGAATGCGAATACTGCGATTTGTCGACGCTTGCTGCGCTCACGCGTGTGAGCGGCACGCTTTCGTTGGCGGGCTCGGGACGGTACCGCTTGACGGTCGCGACCGAGACGGGTGCTGTGGCGCGCACGATGATTGCGCTGACGCATCGCATTCTTAAGCTCAAGACCGAATTCACGGTTCGTAAGTCGGTCCTGCACAAGGTGCGAAACTACCTCATCACCTTGCCCGATCAGCCCGATTTGGATAAGGCTCTGGTGCTGCTGGGCATTCTCGACCGTAGGGGAGGGCTCGTCGCGGGTGTGCCGCGCCACATCGTTGCCCGTCCTTGCTGCAGGCTCGCCTATATTCGCGGTGCGCTGATTGCCGGAGGCTTTGTTGCCGACCCGCGTGGCGATTTTCATTTGGAGATCGCGGTTCAGGGCGAGGAGTATGCAAAGGGACTTTGCGATCTTCTGGAGCAGATTGGAGTTCACGCCCGCGTCAATGCGCGTCGCGGCTCGTATGCCGTGTACATCAAGAGTGCCGAGGAGATTAAACGTCTGTTACAGCTGATTGGCGCCAAGCGCAGCGTTGCCGAGATTGAAGAGGCCCGCGCAGTCAAGCTGGTGAAGAACGACGTGAATCGTCGCGTGAACGCAGAGCTTGCCAACCAGACCAGAAGTGCCGGTGCCGCTCAACATCAGCTTGCGCTCATCGACGAGCTTGATCGGCGCGGTTTGCGTGAAACGCTGCCGGACGCTCTGGCAGTCTTTTGTGACTTACGCGAGCGTTACCCCGATCTCTCGCTGCGAGATTTGGGGGAAATGGCCGACCCTCCTTTGTCGAAGTCGGCCTTGTATCACCGCGTTTTGCGCCTTGAAAAGCTCATTGAAGCAAGCAGGTAGTTTAACGCAATAGCTTTTATGGTGGTTGAACTGCTGTTTTATACGTTAAAGCGTTTTAACGCAAATTTGATTTTCAATTTCGAGCATTCTCGTGAAATTCAAGTCAAAAAAAAGGTATATTAGGCGAGTGGTTAGTTTGTGGGCCTCAACGGCGGGCGCTGTAGCTTGCGGGGGCCTTACGAAAGGAGACACAATGGCAGTAAAGGTTGCTATTAACGGCTTCGGTCGCATCGGTCGTCTGGCCTTCCGTCAGATGTTCGGTCATGAGGGCTCCGAGATCGTCGCTATCAACGACCTCACCTCTCCCGATATGCTCGCTTACCTGCTGAAGTACGACTCCACGCAGGGCAACTATGCTCGCGATCACGAGGTCGTCGCTGGTGAGGATTCCATCACCGTTGACGGCAAGGAGATCAAGATCTACAAGGAGGCCGACGCCAACAACCTGCCTTGGGGCGACCTCGACGTCGACGTCGTTCTCGAGTGCACCGGCTTCTACACCAGCAAGGCTAAGGCTCAGGCCCACATCAACGCTGGCGCCAAGAAGGTCGTCATCTCCGCTCCGGCCGGCAGCGATCTGCCCACCATCGTGTACAACGTCAACCATGAGACGCTGACCGCTGAGGACAACATCATCTCCGCTGCTTCCTGCACCACCAACTGCCTCGCCCCGATGGCCAAGGGTCTGAACGACTTCGCTCCCATCGTGTCCGGCATCATGACCACCATTCACGCCTGGACTGGCGACCAGATGCCGCTCGACGGCCCGCAGCGCAAGGGCAACAAGCGTCGTAGCCGCGCCTGCGCCGTTAACATCGTCCCCAACACCACCGGTGCTGCCAAGGCTATCGGCCTGGTTCTCCCCGAGCTCAACGGTAAGCTCATCGGTGCCGCCCAGCGCGTCCCGACGCCGACCGGCTCCATCACCAACCTCTACGCTGTCGTTGACAAGAAGGTCACCGTCGACGAGGTCAACGCCGCTATGAAGGCCTACGCTGCCACCATCTCCGAGACCTTCGGTTACAACGAGGACGACATCGTCTCCACCGATATCATCGGCGAGACCCACGGCTCCATCTTCGACGCCACTCAGACCATGTGCTCTGACCTCGGCAACGGCCAGACCCTCGTTCAGGTCACCTCTTGGTACGACAACGAGAACTCCTACACCTCTCAGATGGTCCGCACCATCAAGTACTTCGAGAAGTTCGTTGCTTAATTTAGCTTTTAGCGAATAGCTCGTTGAGCGTCTAAAGAAGGGCGCGGCCTCATAGGGCTTACACCCTAGGGTCGCGCCCTTTTTATAGGAAATCGTCTGCCGTAATGGGAGGCAGACACGTACGAAAGGTAGAAGCAAACATGGCCTTTACCAAGAAGACCGTCCGCGACATCGATGTCGACGGCAAGCGCGTTCTCGTCCGCGTTGACTTCAACGTGCCTATCAAGGATGGCGTCGTTGGCGACACCACCCGCATCAAGGCAGCCCTGCCCACTATCAACTATCTCGTTGAGCACAACGCTCGCGTCATCCTCATGAGCCACCTCGGCCGTCCCGAGGGTACTGGCTTCCAGCCCGAGCTCTCCCTCGAGCCTGTCGCCAAGAAGCTCGCCGAGCTCTCTGGCCTTGACGTTGCTTTTGTTGCTGACACTTATGGTGAGAAGGCCGCCGAGGCCGTTGCCGCCGTCGAGCCGGGCAAGGTCCTCGTTCTCGAGAACGTCCGTTTCGACAAGCGTGAGAAGAAGAACGATCCCGAGATCGCCAAGAAGCTCGCTTCCTATGGTGACGTCTTCGTTCTCGATGCCTTCGGCACCGCCCACCGCGCCCAGGGTTCCGTCGTGGGCCCCGCCGCTTACCTGCCTGCCGTCGCTGGCTTCCTGCTCGAGAAGGAGGTCGACACGCTGACCGGCATCTTCGCCGAGCCCGAGCGCCCCTTCGTCGCTATCGTCGGCGGTTCCAAGGTTTCCTCCAAGATCGGCGTTCTCGATCACCTCATCGACTCTGCTGACACCCTGATCATCGGTGGCGGCATGGCCTACACCTTCTTCCTGGCTCAGGGCCTGTCCGTCGGTCAGTCCCTCAAGGAAGAGGACTGGGTCGAGCGCGCCGGCGAGATGCTCAAGAAGGCCGAGGAGAAGGGCGTCAAGATCCTGCTCCCCATCGACAACCGCGTTGCTGATCACTTTGGCGAGGACGCTGTCCCCGAGGTTGTCGCTTCCGACGCTATCCCCGACGACCGTGAGGGTATGGACATCGGCCCCAAGACCGAGGAGCTCTACGCCGAGGCTGTCAAGGGTGCCAAGACCGTGTTCTGGAATGGCCCCATGGGCGTCTTCGAGTTCGATAACTTCGCTCACGGCACCCAGGCTATCGCCGAGGCTGTCGCCGAGGCTGATTGCACCTCGATCATCGGTGGTGGCGACTCTGTCGCAGCCGTCAACAAGTTCAACCTGGCCGACAAGATGAGCTGGATCTCTACCGGTGGTGGCGCTTCCATGGAGCTCGTCGAGGGTAAGGCCCTGCCCGGAGTGGAGGCGCTTCTCGATGCCTAATCGCACCCTTCTTATTGCTGGTAACTGGAAGATGAACAACGACGTCGCCGAGGCCGCCAAGCTCGCCGACGAGCTGGCTCAGGCTCTGCCCGAGGTTCCGGCTGGCGTCGAGGTGCTCGTCTGCCCTCCGACCATCGACATCACCACGGTTCATGACCGCATTCAGGCTGCCCCCATCGCCCTCGGTGCACAGAACGTGTACTGGGAGGCCAAGGGTGCCTTCACCGGTGAGTCTTCTTGCGACATGCTCAAGTCCGCTGGCTGCACCTACTGCATCATCGGTCACTCCGAGCGTCGTGATTACTTCCACGAGACCGACGAGGATCAGAACAAGAAGGCCAAGGCCCTCGTTGCCGCCGGACTTGTTCCCGTCTTCTGCTGCGGTGAGTCCCTTGAGGTCCGCGAGGCCGGCACCTATGTCGAGCACGTCGTGAACCAGGTCAAGGCTGGTCTTGCTGGTCTTGAGATCACCTGCCCCAAGCAGGTCGTCGTCGCCTACGAGCCCATTTGGGCCATCGGCACCGGCAAGACCGCTACCGCCGAGGACGCTCAGGAGGTCTGCGGCGCTATCCGTGAGACCCTCAAGGAGATGTTCGGCGAGGAGCTCGCCAACGGCATCCGCGTTCTCTACGGCGGTTCCGCTAAGCCCGGCAACATTGCTGAGCTCGTCGCCAAGCCCGACGTTGACGGCGCCCTCGTGGGCGGCGCTTCGCTCAAGGCTGCCGACTTTGCCTCTATGGTCGTCAAGGCAGGCGAGTAGGACATATGGCACAGCGTCATCTTCCTGCACTCCTGATCATCATGGATGGTTGCGGCCTTGCTCCGGCCGATGGCGAGAACGCCGTCGCCGCTGCCAAGACGCCCTTCCTTGATAGCCTGTACGAGAAGTACCCCCACACCACGCTCGGTGCTTCGGGCGAGGACGTGGGCCTTCCCGATGGCCAGATGGGCAACTCCGAGGTGGGTCACCTCAACATCGGTGCCGGCCGCATCGTGTTCCAGGAGCTTTCGCGCATCAACAATGCCATCAAGGACGGCTCCATCGCCAAGAACGAGGTTTTCGTTAAGGCTATGGACGATGTCAAGGCTGACGGCAAGACCCTTCATCTCATGGGCCTTATGAGCCCTGGCGGTGTTCATTCTCATATGAGCCACGTCGAGGCTCTGGTCAAGATGGCTGCCGAGCACGGTGTCAAGACCGTTCGCGTCCACGCCTTCATGGATGGTCGCGACGTTGACCCGCAGTCCGGTGCCGGTTACATGAGTGAGTTCTGCGCCTTCCTGGCTAAGATCTCCGAGGAGACCGGTTGCGACGCTCGCGTTGCCACCGTCTCGGGCCGTTATTGGGCCATGGACCGCGACAACCGTTGGGAGCGCATCCAGCGCGCCTACGACGTCATGGTCAACGCATCCGATGCCGATACCGACCCTGTTGCCGGTATCAAGGCCTACTACGAGAAGGATCCGCGCGGCGACGAGTTCGTCGAGCCCTTCGCTGCCCACAATGAGGGCATCCACGAGGGCGACGCGGCCATCTTCTTCAACTTCCGTCCCGACCGCGCTCGTCAGATGACTCGCGTGTTCACGGACAAGGAGTTCGACGGCTTTGAGCGCGAGCAGATCAAGCTTTCGCACTTTGTGACGATGACCGAGTACGACCCGACGTTTGACGTCGAGGTCGCCTTCCCCAAGACGTTCCCCGAGAACGTCCTGGCCGACGTTATCGCCGCCAATGGCCTGAAGCAGCTGCACACCGCCGAGACCGAGAAGTACGCCCACGTGACGTTCTTCCTCAACGGCGGCATCGAGGAGCCCAAGGAGGGCGAGGAGCGCGTGCTCGTCGCTTCTCCCAAGGTCGCTACCTACGACCTGCAACCTGAGATGAGCGCTCCCGAGGTTACCGAGAAGCTTGTCGCTGCCATCAACGAGGATCGCGCTGATTTCTACATCGTGAACTTCGCAAACTGCGACATGGTTGGTCACACCGGTGTCTTCGACGCTGCCGTTAAGGCCGTCGAGGCTGTTGACGATGCCCTGTCCAAGGTTGTCCCGGCGATTCTCGCTAAGGGCGGCTTTGCGCTGATTACCGCCGATCACGGCAACGCCGATCACATGTTTGACGTTGCTTCCGACGGTTCCAAGCATCCGTTCACGGCTCACACCACCAACCGCGTGCCGTTCATCATCGTTGATGAGAAGGCACAGCTCACCGGTATCGAGGACGGCCGTCTTTCCGATATCGCTCCGACCATGCTCACCATGGCTGGTATTGAGCCTTCCGCCGAGATGACGGGTCGCGTACTCGCCACCGAGGCCTAATAGAAAACAAATACCGTTTTCTAGTAAGGGGGTTGTCCACAACCGGACAACCCTCTTTTTTGCGCTATTTCTACCTCGTCACCAAATGGCTGATGGGGGAGTGCTGGGGGTTGTGGTACAGTACTGGAGTTTGAATTGTTCTATTAAGGAGCTTATCTATGGGTCCGTTCCAGATTCTTCTGTTTGTCGTTTGGGCTGTCTCTGCCGTGGCGCTGACGATTCTCGTCCTGATGCATTCCGGTAAGGGCACCGGCGTTTCGGATATGATCGCTAGCTCGCTGTATAACTCCAGCTCTGCCACAGGCGTCATGGAGCAGAACCTCGATCGCCTGACGGTAATTATGGCCGTCGTTTTTGCCGTGTGTGTCGTCCTGTGCATGTTCTTCTTCCCGCAGGGTATCGTCGGCTACTAAGCACGAGCCACATAAATACTTGAAAAGGGTTCTGCAAGTGCGGGACCCTTTTTGTTTACATATTTGTAACAGAGCCAAAATATCCCCACATACTTCGCCCAACTAAAGAAATTCTCGACCGTTGACGGGAATTAGCCCCAAATCGTGTATAAAATGCGCTAATGTATTGCGAAACGTTGGTTCGTTGTGCATATCCAGCCATAGCAACGGGCGGCGTTTTGATGGTTCGGATCGGATTGTCTCGACATGTGTCCGACTGAACATTTCTTTGTCCTATCTCATAAGGAGGATGGCATGGCTGATTCTATGTTCCACCAGCCCGTTATGGGTCGTCGCGCCTTTGTCGGCGGTACCCTTGCTGCGAGCTCCATGGCTTTTCTTGCCGCATGCGGCAAGAAGGGCGGCGACGCTTCCGGTTCTGAGTCCGGTTCGAAGCTGAACTTCTACATCAACAACCCGGTCTGCATCGACCCCTACAATGTCCAGGAGGACCAGGGCACTCAGGTCGAGTACCAGCTCTTTGATGCTCTGACCTCTTATGACGCCGAGAAGGGCGAGATCGTTCCGCTGGCTTGCGAGTCCTTCGAGGCCAACGACGACGCCACCGAGTTCACCTTCAAGATCAAGAAGGCCAAGTTCCACAACGGTGACGACGTTACCTCCAAGTCCTTCAAGCTCGGTTGGGAGCGTCTGGTCAACACCAAGTCGGCTGTCGCTACCGAGTACGGCCCTTCCGAGGTCTCCTATCACCTCTCCATGGTCGAGGGCTATGACGATCTGCTTGCCGGTAACGCTACCGAGCTCAGCGGTGTTACCTGCCCCGACGATGAGACCCTCGTCGTCAAGCTGGCTTCCGCTTACGCCGACTTCCCCTTCGTCGCCTCTCACCCGGCTCTGGCCCCGGTTCCCGAGTGCGCCGAGTCCGATGTCAAGAGCTTCTACCTCGCCCCGGTCGGTAACGGCCCGTTCATGATGGACGGCAAGTGGGAGGATGGCCAGGAGATCAACGTCAAGAAGTTCGACGATTACTATGGCGACAAGGCCAAGATCGATGGCATCCACTTCCAGGTCATCAAGGACATGGAGACCGCCTACAAGGAGTTCCAGGCCGGTAACCTCGATGTCTGCGACGTTCCCGTCGCTCAGATCGACGCCGCCAAGAAGGATCGCGGCGTGTCCAAGGACGGCTACACCATGGGTGACGGCGAGCGCATGCTGCTCGGCGCCGAGCCTTCCACGTACTATCTGACCTGCAACACCACGGCCGAGCCGTTCAGCAACGCCGACCTGCGCAGGGGTATCTCCCTGGCCATCAACCGTGAGGCCATCTGCAAGACCATCTTCAAGGGTACCCGTACTCCTGCCGACGGCATTGTTCCTCCGGGCATCGATGGCTACAAGGAGGGCGCATGGGAGTTCTGCGCCTACGATGTCGACAAGGCTAACGAGTACCTCGACAAGGTTGCTCCCGCTGGCGCTAACGGGGATCGTGGCATTAGCGTGACCCTGTCCTACAACCAGGACGGCGGTCACAAGGAGATCATGGAGTCCATCATCGGTGACCTCGCCAAGGTTGGCGTTACCGCTGTCTCCGATACCCCTGAGTGGTCTGCCCTGCTCGAGCAGTATCAGAACTTTAACTATCAGTTCGGTCGTCTGGGTTGGATTGCCGACTACCCGATCATGGACAACTTCCTGTATCCGCTGTTCCACTCCGACTCCCTCGGTGGCGACAACCGCTCCGGTTACAACAACCCCGAGTTCGACGCCAAGGTCGACGAGGCTCGTACTATTGTTGACGACGAGGAGCGCGTCGCTAAGATGCAGGAGGCCGACGCAATGGTCGCTGCCGACTGCCCGGTCATCCCGATTATGTTCTACACGCACACCATCGCCGGCTCCGATCGCATTAAGCACCTCTATGTCGATCCGCAGAAGCACGCCGATCTGGGTACCGCTGAGCTCGCCTAAGAGTTTGCAGCTTCCGTGAGGGTCAAGTATTTACGTAGACCTCATGGGAAACATACAGTTCTCCCTAACCTGGGGTAAACTGGCTGATGGTAATTTTGGGATGCCGGTCTGGCGATCGGCATCCCATTTAGGTTAATCCCTAGATAGGGGAGTGGTATGGGTAAGTACATCGTTAAACGTGTGCTTCAGTTCATCCCGGTGTTTTTGGGCGTTACGCTGATTCTGTTCGCCCTCCAGAATATCGTGCCGGGAGATCCGATCAAGCTGATCGGTGGAGACAAGGCTCTGTCCCCCGAGGTGGAGCTTCAGCTTCGCGTCCGCTATCACCTGGTCCAGACGGACGAGGACGGCAACGCGATCCTTGACGAGAACGGCGACCCCGTTCAAACGTCGCTCGTGGACCGTTACTTGTATTACATGAACGGCCTGCTTCATGGCGATCTGGGCAATTCGTATCAGCGCAAGCTGCCGGTTACGGAAATCTTTGCCCAGAAGTATCCGTATACGGTCAAACTTGCCGCGTGCGCCATCGTGCTCGAGGCAATTATGGGTATCGGTGCGGGTATCATTTCGGCGGTAAAGCGTTATTCCTTCTGGGATATTTTGGTAACGCTCACCACGTCGATCCTCGTTGCGGTCCCGGCCTTCTGGCTCGGTATGTTGCTGCAGCTGTTCTTTGGCGTCATCCTCAAGGACGCCACGGGCGGTGCAATCTCCATGCCGATCTCGGGTGCCGGCGGTTCCAGCTCTCAGTATCAGGATTGGATGCACTATGTGCTTCCGACCATTACGCTGGCTTCGGTTTCGACCGCTTATGCTGCGCGCATTATGCGCTCGCAGCTGCTTGACGTCATGAACCAGGATTACATCCGTACGGCAAAGGCCAAGGGTCTCTCCAATCGTGCGATCATCGTCAAGCATGCGCTTAAGAATGCACTCATCCCCGTCGTTACCTATATTGGTGTCGACTTTGGCGGCATGCTTTCGGGCGCCATCCTGACCGAGACGGTCTTCAACTGGCCCGGTATCGGCTATGAGGTCTATCGCGCCATTAGCATGCGTGACTGGCCCATCGTTATGGGCGGCGTTACGCTCATCGTTGTCGTCGTCATGGTGATCAACCTGCTCGTCGACATTAGCTATGCATTCCTCGACCCGCGCATCCGCCTTGGCGGTCCGTCGGATAAGGCCTAAGGGAGGTACGTCTCATGCAGGAAACTGATTCTCAGTCTCAGGAGCAGGCTACCGCCACCAAGGTCGCATCTGCTCCCGCCAAGTCCCGCACGCTGTGGGGCGACGCTTTTAAGCGTCTTCGTAAGAACAAGCTCGCCGTTATCGGTGTCTGCTGGATCATCATCGTCGTTGTGGTTGCCCTGACCGCAGATCTGTGGGCTAAGCCCTGGCTCGGTTCACCGACGGCTTCCGATTCGACCACCATGGCCGAGACATCGCTGCTGGCTCCGTGTGCCGAGCACCCGTTTGGCACCGATGCCCTCGGTCGCGACATTCTCGTCCGCGTTATCTACGGTGCACGCGTTTCGCTTTCTGTCGGTATCATGGCCACCGCCATCTCCACATTGATCGGCCTGGTCATGGGCGCCCTGGCCGGTTTCTACGGCGGCATTTGGGATACGATCATCATGCGCTGTGCGGACATCTTCCTGGCGTTCCCGTACGTGCTGTTCGTTGTCGCCATGATCGCCGTTATCGGCCGTGGTCTTCAGAACGTCTTTATCGCCATCGGCATTCTTGGCTGGCCTTCGATTGCGCGCGTCTTCCGCTCTGCAATCTTGACGGTCAAGGAAAACGACTATGTTGATGCAGCGCGCGCGATGGGTGCATCTGATGCTCGTATCGTCGTGCGTCACATCTTCCCGAACTCCGTCGCCTCCATCGTGGTCTACGCGACCATGAACATTGGTGGCGCCATTCTGACCGAGTCCGCTCTGTCCTTCCTCGGCATGGGCGTTATTCCGCCTACGCCTTCGTGGGGCTCCATGATTCAGGACGGTCAGCAGTATCTTCTGACCGCTCCCTGGATGATGATCATGCCCGGTCTGGCAATTCTCTCGACGGTGCTTGCCTTCACCCTGCTGGGTGACGGTCTGCGCGACGCCCTCGACGTCAAGATGAAGGACGCATAA
This sequence comes from Collinsella sp. CLA-ER-H9, assembly GCF_040092295.1. Classification (NCBI taxonomy): domain Bacteria; kingdom Bacillati; phylum Actinomycetota; class Coriobacteriia; order Coriobacteriales; family Coriobacteriaceae; genus Collinsella; species Collinsella sp. CLA-ER-H9. Next base: position 2,360 of record NZ_JBBNLV010000017.1, on the reverse strand, counting down.
GGATGAAGAAGAACAAGAACTATGTGGACCTGAAGGACCAGCCGGTTCCTGAGGGCCAGCATCTGCTCGAGGTCGATGACCTTAAGATGTATTTCCACACCGAGGATGGCGTTGTTCGCGCTGTCGACGGTGTCTCCTACACGCTCGATCGCGGCGAGACCCTGGGCGTCGTCGGTGAGTCCGGCTCCGGTAAGTCCGTGACCGCCATGACCATCATGGGCCTCATCTCGATGCCTCCGGGAAAGATCGAGGGCGGTGACGTTCGCTATCGCGGCCGCTCCATCCTCGAAATGACCGAGGAAGAGATGCAGCACATTCGCGGCAACGATATCGCGATGATCTTCCAGGATCCTATGACCTCCTTGAACCCGGTCTATAAGATCGGCAGGCAGGTGGGCGAGGGTCTTCGTCTGCACCGTGGCTACTCCAAGCAGGAGGCGCTCAAGCGTGCCACCGAGCTTTTGGACCTCGTGGGTATCCCCGAGCCCGAGAAGCGCGTCAATGAGTATCCGCACCAGTTCTCTGGCGGTATGCGTCAGCGAGTCATGATTGCTATGGCCCTTGCCTGCGATCCCGATATTCTGATTGCCGACGAGCCCACGACTGCCCTGGACGTTACCATCCAGGCTCAGATTATCGAGCTCATGCAGGAGATGCAGGAGAAGAACGGCAACGCCATCATCATGATTACCCATGACCTGGGCGTTGTCGCCGATATGGCCGATAAGATCATGGTTATGTACGCCGGCCGCCCCGTTGAGTTCGGTACTGCTGAGGAAATCTTCTACGAGAGCCGCCACCCCTACACCTGGGGTCTTATCCGCTCCATCCCGGAGCAGGCAATCGAAGAGAAGAAGCCGCTGACGCCGATTCACGGCAACCCGCCTTCGCTCATGAACCTGCCTGAGGGCTGCGTCTTCTCTCCTCGTTGCCCCTACGCGACGGACAAGTGCCGCAAGCAGCGCCCCGAGCGCGTTGTCACCGAGTCCGGTCACTATTCTGCGTGCCACTATTCCGGTGACCCCGAGTTCCTCAAGAACGCTCCTGAGACGTCCCGTACGCGCAAGGATTCCAAGAAGGGAGGCGAGGCGTAAATGGCAGACAATAACGAGCGCACTCCACTGCTGAAGGTCGAGCACCTCTCCAAGGAGTTTCCCGCAGAGTCCGGCATGTTCGCCAAGCGTTTTTCCAAGCGCGTCGTCTCTGCTGTAAACGACATCTCTTTTGAGATTTATCCTGGCGAGACCTTTGGTCTGGTTGGCGAGTCTGGTTGCGGTAAATCCACCACGGGCCGCACTATCATGCGTCTGACCAAGCCGACCGCCGGCAAGGTGTTCTTCCAGGGCAAAGATGTTGCCGAGATGAGCAAGCATGAGATCAAGGACATGCGTCGCGAGATGCAGTTTATCTTCCAGGATCCTTATGCTTCGCTCAACCCTCGTATGACCATCGGTGAGATTGTCTCCGAGCCCATGACCATTCACGGCGTGGGCACCAAGGAGGAGCGCATTGAGCGTGTCCGTGAGCTTCTCGACGTTGTCGGACTGAACCCCGAGCACATTAACCGCTATCCTCATGAGTTCTCCGGCGGTCAGCGTCAGCGTGTCGGCATTGCCCGCGCATTTGCGCTGAAGCCCAAGCTGATTATCTGCGACGAGCCGGTTTCTGCTCTGGATGTTTCCATTCAGGCCCAGGTTCTAAACCTGCTCAAGGAACTGCAGGACAAGTTCGGTACCGCATATCTGTTTATCGCCCACGACCTGTCTGTCGTGCAGCATATCTCCGATCGCGTTGCCGTTATGTATCTGGGTAAGATGGTCGAGGTTTCGGACTGGAAGACGCTCTACAGCGAGCCCCACCATCCGTACACGCAGTCGCTGCTGTCTGCCGTGCCGGTTCCCGATCCGGATATCCAGAAGACCCGTAAGCGCATCATCCTCGCCGGTGATCCGCCGTCACCGCTGGATCCGCCGACCGGTTGCCGTTTCCACACGCGCTGCCCGATCGCTCAGGGTATCTGCTCCGAGAAGCTGCCCGAGTTTAAGGAGGTTGCACCGGGTCACTGCTGCGCCTGCCACTTCGCCGAGCCGTTCCCGATCAAGGAATCGCACATCGACCTTTAGTCGGTTGTTCTCGTCCGGGCCCGTGCTGGATTTAGTTTTCAGAACGTCCTCGACCATGGAAACCCCCTTATCCTGCTCCTTCGGAGCTGCGGATAAGGGGGTTTCCTGGTCTGACGCTCCTATTTGGCAAGGTGTTTTTTAGAATCCTTTTTGCGCTCGGCCTCGAAGGCCTGCCTGTCCCAATCGAGCGGAAGTCCGGCCTCGACCCATGCCTCGTAGGCCCTCCTTATGGGCTTG
>NZ_JBBNLV010000016.1:0-42975 GCF_040092295.1 Collinsella sp. CLA-ER-H9 | reverse complement strand
CTCCCTCCATCGCGGGCCGGGGGATTCCGGCCCCTCTGGGGTTGCCTACCCGGATTCGCGACTCAGGACTCAGCGCAACGCGTTGCGCTGAGTCCTGAGGCTGTTGCAATGAAGATGAGAATCAAGGGAAAAAAGAGGGACTATCGGCAAACGAGGAGCAATTAAACAAGTTGGTTGATAATTGCATGAAAGCAGATATACTACAATTGATTAGATAGAGGAGGTTTCTGCATGGACGTTATTAACAAAGATCTCTTGGAGCAACTGAAAGAGTCTCAGGAAGAGGGCGTCGTGGTAGAAGTGTTCGACTTTGAGGACTACATGGATAAATTCTGCCATTAGTTTCGGAATTTACTTGCCTCGCTTAAAGGAGAAGTCGATTATCGATTTCTCCTTTTTTAATTAAAGATATTATTGGAATACATGCTCTTAGCACAGGTTGGCGTCTCAGTAAACTGGGAGGTTGCTTTGGCTAGTTAGAGATATGTGAACGTCCGTTAGACTGAATCTCAGGGTAGAAGGGGCCTCCAGTGTCCAGATCAACAAGGCAATGCTGCGTTTCGGCTAATAAGAACGACGGCTTTTTGCGTGTGGCGGCGGCCTCGCCCAAGATTCGCGTTGCCGATGTCGAGGGCAATGCCGAGGTTGCGTTGGCGGCTGTTCGCGAGGCTACCGAGCGCGGCGTTCGCGCGCTGGTGCTGCCCGAGCTTAACCTGACCGGCTATACCGCGGCTGACCTGTTCCATAACCGCACACTGCTGCATGCCTGCGAGGCGGCACTTGTGCACATCCTCGATGAAACCCGTGAGTTGCCGGTCGTCTTTACCATCGGTCTTCCCGTTGCAGTTGCCGAGAATATCTACAACTGCGCCGCCGTGTGCTGCGCGGGCGAGCTTTTGGGCCTCACGGCCAAGAAGTATCTGCCCAACTATGGCGAGTTCTATGAGCGCCGTTGGTTTGCTCCAGCGCCTGCGGATCCCGTGTGGGTTGAATTTGCCGGTCAGGGTCCGGTTCCGCTGGGTTCGGGGCTTGTCTACCGCTGCTGTGATGAAGGTGCCGAGGATATGGTGCTGGGCGTTGAGGTCTGTGAAGACCTGTGGGTGCCGGCGCCCCCTTCGACCGAGATGGCGCTTGCCGGTGCGACGGTGATTCTCAACCCGTCGGCCTCGGATGAGATTATCGGTAAGGCAGACTACCGCCGCAGCCTTATCTCCAATCAGAGTGCGCGCCTGTACTGCGCCTATGCCTATGCGGACGCGAGTGAGGGCGAGTCCACGACCGATATGGTCTTTGCGGGTGAGAACCTCGTCTACGAAAACGGCTCCAAGCTCGCCGCGACCAAGCTGCTTACCTGCGACATGGCCATCGCCGACGTCGATCTTGACCGCCTGGTTGCCGAGCGCCGTCGCTCGACGACGTGGACACGCGCGGACGATGCGCTGGAGGCCACGACCGTTGAGTTTTCGTTTGAGGGCGTGCTGGCCAAAGAGCCTGTTCTGCGCGATGCCTGCGATATCGACCGCGTTTTCCCTCGCGCGCCTTTTGTGCCGGCCGACCACGGTGATCTGGCCGAGCGCTGCGAGACTATTCTCAATCTGCAGACTGCTGGCCTCAAGACTCGCCTTGCCCATACGGGCACCAAGGCGGCCGTCATCGGCCTTTCGGGCGGCCTCGATTCCACGCTGGCGCTCCTCGTGACCGTGCGTGCGTTCGACGCCTTGGGCCTGCCGCGCACCGGTATCACGGCCGTGTCCATGCCCGGCTTTGGCACGACGCACCGCACCAAGTCCAATGCCGAGTCGCTCGCTCACGACCTAGGCGTGAGCTTTCGCGAAGTCTCGATCCATGCAGCCGTGGAGCAGCATTTTAAGGACATCGAGCACGATCCGACCGTCCAGGACGTGACCTACGAGAACAGCCAGGCCCGCGAGCGTACGCAGATTCTGATGGACCTGGCCAATCAGGCCGGCGGTTTTGTCATCGGCACGGGCGACCTGTCGGAGCTGGCGCTCGGCTGGGCTACCTACAACGGCGACCACATGAGCATGTACGCCGTCAACGCGAGCGTGCCCAAGACGCTTGTGCGCCATCTGGTGCGCTATGCCGCTGATGTTTTTGGCGGGCGTATTGCCGAGGTCTTGCTCGATATCCTCGATACGCCGGTGTCCCCCGAGCTTCTGCCGCCCACGGGCGACGGCGAGATTGCGCAGAAGACTGAGGATTTGGTGGGCCCGTACGAGCTGCACGACTACTTCCTCTACTACCTGCTGCGTTTTGGCTTTGAGCCGGGCAAGATCTACCGCATGGCGCTCAAGAGCTTCGAGGGCGCCTACGACGTCAAGACTGTCCACACGTGGTTGCGTACGTTCTACCGTCGCTTCTTTGCCCAGCAGTTTAAGCGCAGCTGCCTGCCCGATGGTCCCAAGGTGGGCTCGGTGACGCTCAGCCCGCGCGGCGATTGGCGTATGCCGAGTGACGCCAGCTCGCGACTGTGGCTTGCGCAGATCGACGCGCTCAATCCAATTGACTAAGGTTGGCTAAATTGAACCAATGCGGGGGTTGCAAGCGTTACACTTTTGCAATCTGATGGCCCGTATCGCGCGGCGCTCTTGTCGGAGCGCCGCGTTTTTCATATCGAAAGGTGGCACCATGCAGGCATCGCAGCGTCTCGACCGCTTTGGCGCGGAGGTCTTCGCCTCGCTCAACAACAAACTGCTTGCGCTGAAGGCTCAGGGCAAGACCATTTACAACATGAGCGTGGGCACGCCCGACTTTAAGCCGTACGACCACGTGGTCGAGGCGCTCACGCAAGCGGCCCAGGACCCCGAGATGTGGAAGTATGCCCTGCGCGACCTGCCCGAACTCAAGCAAGCCGTGTGCGATTACTACGAGCGTCGCTTTGGCGTTTCGGGCATTACGCCGTCTATGGTGCAGTCGTGCAACGGCACGCAGGAGGGCGTTGGCCATTTGGGCCTTGCCCTGCTCGATCCGGGTGACACCATTCTGGTTCCCGATCCGTGCTACCCGGTCTTTGAGGCAGGTGCCAAGATCGCCGATGCCAAGCTCGAGTACTATCCGCTGGTGGCGGAGCACAATTACCTGCCCTATGTGGCGGGTATCGATCCCGAGGTGGCCGATCGTGCCAAGTACATGATTGTGTCGCTGCCCGCCAACCCGGTGGGCTCGGTGGGCACGCCCGAGGTCTACGAGGAGATCATCGCTTTCGCCCGCGAGCACGACCTGCTCATCGTTCACGACAACGCATACTCCGACATCGTGTTCGACGGCGAGCCGGGCGGCAGCTTCTTGCAGTATCCCGGCGCGCTCGAGGTGGGCGTTGAGTTCTTCTCGCTCTCCAAGTCGTTTAACGTCACCGGTGCGCGTATCGGCTTTTTGGTCGGTCGCGAGGATGTGGTCTCGGCCTTTGCCAAGCTGCGCGGCCAGATCGACTTTGGTATGTTCTTCCCGATCCAGAAGGCTGCTATCGCCTGCCTGAACGGTCCGCGCGATGAGGTCGAGGCGCAGCGTCTGAAGTACCAGGAGCGCCGCGATGCCCTGTGCGACGGTCTTGAGGGCCTGGGCTGGGAGCGTCCCAACGCGCATGGCTCTATGTTTGTGTGGGCCAAGCTTCCCGGTGGTCGCACCGATTCCATGGCGTTTTGCGAGGAGCTCATGGAGAAGGCCGGCGTTGTGGTGACGCCGGGCGCGAGCTTTGGTCCTTCGGGCGAGGGGCACGTGCGCATGGCGCTGGTCTTGCCGCCCGACCAGATTGCTTTGGCTGTCGAGGCCATTCGCGAGGCGGGCCTGTATTAGAAAGGTATTTCGGCTCGTCAATAGCTCGAAACCGATTTCGTGCAGTTATTTTACGATTTCTGCAAACAATTTCGGTAAACGGTCGATTTTTGGCTGCGAATAGGAGCATAATCAAAGTCCCGATTGGATGTATTGGGATTACGGCAAGCCGCTCGGGTCGTTCCCGGGCGGCTTGCTTGTGGAGAGAGATGGGAGTTTCTAATGGTTAACGAGAAGAAGGTCGCTATTGTCGGCTGCGGTTTCGTTGGTTCGTCTTCGGCGTTCGCGCTGATGCAGAGTGGTCTGTTCTCCGAGATGGTCCTCATCGACGTGGACAAGAACCGCGCCGAGGGTGAGGCCCTGGATATCGCGCACGGCATGACGTTTGCCGAGCCGATGAAGATCTACGCCGGCGATTATTCCGATGTCGCCGACGCCGCCATGATCGTCGTCACCGCTGGCGCTGCCCAGAAGCCCGGTGAGACCCGTCTGGACCTGGTCAACAAGAACGTCAACATCTTTAAGTCCATCATTCCCGAAATTAAGAAGTCTGGCTTCGACGGCATTCTGCTCATTGTCTCCAACCCGGTCGATGTTCTGACCTATGCCGCCATCAAGATGTCCGGCCTGCCCGAGGGCCATGTCATCGGCTCCGGCACCGTGCTCGACACTGGCCGTCTGCAGCAGATGCTTGGTGCCCACGTCGAGGTTGACCCGCGCGATGTCCAGGCCTATGTCATGGGTGAGCACGGCGACTCTGAGTTTGTCGCTTGGTCCAGCGCCCAGGTTGCCGGCGTGCCGCTGAACACTTTCTGCGAGCTTCACGGTCATCTGGAGCATGAGGCTGCCGAGAAGCGCATCGCCGAGGACGTCAAGAACTCCGCCTACACCATCATCGAGAAGAAGCACGCCACCTACTATGGCGTCGCCATGGCCGTCAAGCGCATCTGCACCGCCGTCATGCGCGATGAGCAGACCGTTCTGCCCGTCTCCTCGCTCATGGTGGGCGAGTATGGCCTGTCCGATCTTGCCATCTCCATGCCGACGGTCGTTGGCCGCGACGGCGTCGTCTGTCGCGTCCCCGTGCCGCTGAACGATGACGAGCAGCATGAGCTCACCGCCTCCGCCAAGGCCCTCAAGGACATTATCGACAGCGTCGACTTCTCCTGCTAAATCAAGCTCGTTGGAGCGAAAAGCTACAATGAAGGCGTCCGAGTCCACACGGCCCGGGCGCCTTTTTGGTGCAAAGTAACCTGACCCCAATGCACCATAGTTGATGGGAGCGCCATGTCGGATTCGCCTAATTTTTTGACATATGCCCAGACGGTGTTTGATCCGTTTGAGGAGCGGTCGTTCTGCGCGGTGGATAGCCTGGTCTTTGCGTGGTTGTCCTATTTGCGTTTGCCGGGTGATATGGCGGAGCTGACGAACTGGCAGGGCCTAGACGTACGCGAACTGCTGCGTGCCGAGTGCTACCGGGACATGATTGACGACTTGTGGGATCCAGAGGGGAGCAGGGCCTTGTTGGAGGCCGTGGCAGCAAACCCTCGTTACCGTGGCGTGCACGTTTGCGGCTATCGTGCCGTGAGCGATGTGGTAGCGACAGAGCAGTTTGCAGCCATGGCGTTCCGGTTTCCGGCGGGGTTTAGTTATCTTTCCTTCCGGGGGACCGACAGCACGATTGTGGGCTGGAAAGAGGACTTTAACATGGCGTTCCGGTGTCCTGTGCCGGCCCAGGAATCCGCGGTACGTTATGTGGACGAGGCGGCGGATGCGATTGGCGGGCCGCTTTTGTGCGGAGGTCATTCCAAGGGTGGAAACCTTGCGGTGTACGGTGCGGCGATGTGCTCCGATGTCGCCCGCGAGCGAATCGAACGGGCGTATTCCCATGATGGTCCGGGCTTCGTCGAGGAGTTTCTGAGCGGCAACGCCTTCGCCGACCTATCCGGTCGAATCGACAAGACGCTACCTCGGTCGTCGATCTTTGGCATGATGTTCGAGACACAGGAGGACTATGCCATCGTTGAGAGCACCGAGTTCAGCCTGCTGCAGCACAATCCCTTTAGCTGGGTGGTTGATGGTCGCGACTTCGTGTACTGTGAGCGCCTGTCCGCCGGTGCTCGATACGTTGATGGCTCCATTCGCGAGATGCTGCTTGCAGTTTCGCCTAGCGAGCGCGAGCGTTTTGTAGATGCGTTGTTCTCCGTGTTTGAGGCTACGGGTGCTGAGCGGTTTGCGGATATCGCTGGGAATCTGCGCGAGAGCCTGCCCGTGATGCTCCAGGCTGCGCAAGGGTTTGACAAGGATACGCGACGCTTTGTCTCGCAGACCATCGTGGCAATTCTTAAGTGTGCGCTGCTGCCCAAACGTCCCGAGTTCAGCGTGCCTTCTAGTGGTAAGAGCCTGGCAGAACAGCTCGAGGTATGGCAGTCCGAGCTCCTGCGCTAGCCATTGGTGCAAAGCAACCTGTCCCCGATGCACCAATCTTCGATGCGCCTGGGGCGGGCTCGACCGCTATACTGGTTCGTGCCGAAATCGATCTAGAACGGAATGCCGTATATGAAAATCAATCACGCGATTCTGCATATCCTGGACTTTGACTCTGCCGTCAACGTTATGAGCCAGCGCGAGCTCGATATCGAGAGCCGTACCGTGCGCAACTTCGTGACCACGCATCTGCGCCGCGCACGTACCTCGGCCGACAATAAACGCGCCACGTTTGCCGAGAACTCTGCGTTTGGCGGCGAGCTCAAGGGCTATTTCTTTGGCGAGCGCGAGTTCGTGGACCTGTCGCAGCAGATTGCGGAGTTTATCTCCTCCGAGCTCACCAAAGCCGAGAAAGCCGAGTCAACCGACGTGCTCGTGGCCGATTTTGACGACGATGAGGATGCCCGCTGGTTTGCCGTGATGCTGCTGGGCTCCAAGCAGGCTTTTATGCACGAGGTGGGCCGCGAGGAGGGGGAGGTGCGCAACGACATCGCGCGCCACTACGCTATTCTGCCGAACCCTTCGCAAAAGGTGCCGAGCTATGCCATCGTGCGCGCGAGCACCATGGAGATCGGCTACGTGGACAAGAAGCGCAAGATTGCCGGCGAGGACCGTATGCTCATTCCCGATGGCCTGCTGCAGTGCGACACGGGCGTGTCGGGCAAGGAGGTCATCGACACCGTGACGCGTGTGGTCGAGGAAGTCGCCGAGGAGCACGGCGCCAACACGGCCGTGGCGCTCGCCAAGGTTAAGGCCGCTGTGGCCGAGAAGGTTGAGGATGACGAGGAGCTGCCGCCTTGGGATATCGTCGATGAGGTCTTTGAGGACGAGCCGGTCATCAAGGAAAGCGTGCGCGCGGCGCTGACCGAGGAGAAGGTTCCCGAGCGCGTGCCCGTGGAACGCAAGCAGGTCGAGCGCGCAGCCGTGCGCAATCATAAGATTCGTACCGACACGGGTATCGAGATCAGCTTCCCGGCCGAGATGGGTTCGAACTCCGAGTACATCGAGTTCGTTAACGAGCCCAACGGCCTCATCTCCATCGAGCTCAAGAATATCGGCAGCATCGAGAACCGATAAACTGCGCTCGGACGCTGCAGAAAACAAAGGCCGAAGCTCCGATGATGCTTCGGCCTTTTTTGCTTGGGATTGAATTGCGCCGCAGGTTGAGCATAAGTCAGCGAAAACGCCCCAGAGCGAGCAAGGTGACGTGAAAGAGGAGGGCATTGACCTTTTGGTCATGCCCGACGACTGAACGTCAGATTGCCGCTCTGGGGCGTTTGCAGCGTCGGCTAGTTACGCGGTTTGGTAAAACCGCGTAACCCTACAGTTGACGTAAACCCTCTTCCAAGCCGGTCTTGCTGTCGGTTTTCTCGTCGCGCATCTTGATGACGCGAGCGGGAACACCGGCCACGACGGCACCGGCGGGGACGTCCTCGACGCACACGGCGCCGGCGGCAACGACGGCGCCCTTGCCTACGTGCACGCCCTCCAGGACCACGGCGTTGGCGCCGATCATGACATCGTCCTCGATGATGACGGGCGTGGCGCTGGCGGGCTCCACAACGCCTGCCAGCACGGTGCCGGCGCCGATGTGGCAGTTCTTGCCCACGGTGGCGCGGCCGCCCAGCACGGCGCCCATGTCGATCATGGAGCCTTCGCCAATGACGGAGCCGATGTTGATAATGGCACCCATCATGATGACGGCGCGGTCGCCGATCTCGACGCGGTCGCGGATGATCGCGCCCGGCTCGATGCGGGCATTGATGCCCTTAAGGTCGAGCATGGGGACGGCGGAGTTGCGGCAGTCATTCTCGACGTCGTAGTAGTCGATGGAGTCGGCATTGGCATCGAGGATGGCCTTGAGCTCTTCCCAGTCGCCAAAGACGGTCTTACCACGACGGCCGCCGTAGACGTGCGCATCGCCCCAGGCAACCTTCATGCCGGGCTTCTCGCGCACATACAGCTTGACAGGCGTCTTTTTAGGCGCGGTGGCGATGTAATTGATAATCTCCTGGGCATCCATCTCGGCTGCGTTGCTCATATGCTGTTTCTCCTTTGCGTGGGTACGGTAGTTAACTGGTTAGGCGAACATGACCTGATCGAAGGTGTAGAAGCCAGGGTCGCGGACGACGAGCTTTTGAGCGGCGGCCAGAGCGCCGTTGACAAAGATCTGGCGGCTCGTAGCGCGATGGCTAAGCGTGACCTCCTCGTCCTGGCCAAAGAAGCTCACCTCGTGTACGCCGGCGACGGTGCCGCCGCGCAGCGAGTGCATGCCGATTTCCTTGGGATCGCGAACGCCGCACATGCCCTCGCGACCGTAGACGGGATGATAGCCAGCCTCTGGCTCGGCCTCGACCACGGCGTCGAGTAGCAGCTTGGCGGTGCCGCTGGGAGCGTCGACCTTTTGGTTGTGGTGCGTCTCGACAATCTCGCAGTCAAAGCCGGGCAGCTCACGCGTGGCTTGGGCCACTAGGTGACGCAGGGCGGCGATGCCGATAGAGTGGTTGCCCGAGTGCATGACGCGGGCATTCTGGCCCAGCTCGCGCAGGCGGTCCATCTGATCGGGTGTGTAGCCCGTGGTGCCCGAGACCAACGCGGCGCCTGTACGCTCGACATAGGCGACGACGGCATCGAAGGTCACGACGTTCGAGAAGTCGATGATGACGTCGGCTGCCGGGGCGCTCTCGAGCTCGGACAGGTCAAAACCGATCTGGGCCACGATATCAAAAACGGGCTGCCCGGAGGCGTCGGCAATGCCTTCGGCGGTAGTGCGGATGAGCGAGCCCATGCGGCCCGTTCCCATAATGACGGTCTTAATCAAGCAGACCAGCTCCCTTCAGAGCATCGGTAAGTGCGGAACGCGTGTCGTCTGCCATGGGGCACAGCGGCATGCGGTAGTTGGCTTCGATCATACCCATCTGGGCGAGTGCTTCCTTGACGGGGATGGGGTTGACCTCGCTAAAGAGGGCGTTGATGAGCGGCTGGCCGGCAATCTGGATATCGCGGGCGCGCTCCACGTCACCGTCCAGATAGGCGCGGCACATGTCGTGCACGAGCTGCGGCTGAATGTCTGCCCACACGCTGATGGTGCCCGAGGCGCCCAGGCTCATGAGCGGCACGGTAAGCGCGTCCTCGCCCGAGTACATGCGGAAGTCATCGGACAGCAGGTGGGCGATCTTGGCCGCGTAGGCGACGTTGCCCGAGGCCTCCTTGATGCCCATGATGTTGGGGTGCGCAGCCAAGCGCTCTACGTTGCGCTCGCTGATGCCGCAGCCGCAGCGGCCGGGGATGTTGTACAGGATGCAGGGGATGTCCACCGCGTCGGCAACGGTCTTAAAGTGCTGATAGATGCCCTCTTCGTTGGACTTGTTGTAGTAGGGGGTGATGAGTAGCAGACCGTCGGCGCCCAGGCCCTGGTAGGTGAGCGACTTGGTGAGCATGGTCTGCGTGGAGTTGGAGCCCGAGCCGGCGATGACGGGGACGCGGCCCGCGACCTGCTTGACCACTGCGGCAACGACGGAGTTGTCCTCGTCGTCGGTCATCGTGGCGCTCTCGCCGGTGGTGCCCAGAGTGAGGATGGCGTCGGTACCATTTTGCAGATGGAAATCGATAAGGCGCTCGAGCGCATCGAAGTCGACACTGCCGTCTTTTTTAAACGGCGTCACAAGGGCGACGATTGAGCCCTCGAGATTGCGGATGTCCATGTTCTTCTCCTTCGCTTCCGCGATTTGGATGCGCTTGTTCCATTGGGCGGCGACCGCCAGGCGCTCGTCCTGGGCACGATGGCGGGCAGTATCGGCGCGCGACTTGGCCAGTAGCTCTCGGCCGCTCGGCAGCACGTCGAGCGTGGCAAAGTAATCGCCCGGGCGCTCAGCACGGCGGATAAGGTCGGCCGAGCCATCGGGGCGCAGCAGCACCTCTGCGGAGCGCAGGCGGCCGTTGTAGTTGTAGCCCATGGAGTAGCCATGCGCGCCCGTGTCGTGAATCACGAGCAGGTCGCCCACGTCGATATGCGGCAGTTTGCGGTCGATGGCGAACTTATCGTTGTTCTCGCACAGATTGCCCGTGATGTCGTAGGTGTCCGTAACGGGCGCTGCAGTCTTGTCGGCGCCACCTGGCTGACCCATCACCGTAATGTGGTGGTAGGCGCCATACATGGCAGGGCGAATCAGATCGACGGCGCTTGCATCGACACCGATATAGTTCTTGTAGATCTGCTTCTCATGGATGGCCTTGGTCACCAGGCAGCCGTAGGGGCCCATCATAAAACGACCCATCTCGGTGCAGATCGCCACATCGCCCATGCCGGCGGGAACCAGAATCTCGTCGTAGGCCGCGTGTACGCCCTCGCCGATGGCGTGGATGTCGTTGGCCTGCTGCTCGGGTAGATAGGGGATGCCGACGCCGCCGGACAGATTGATAAAGGCGACATGTGCGCCGGTCTCGCGCTCCAGGCGCACGGCAAGCTCAAAGAGGATGCGTGCAAGCTTGGGGTAGTAGTCGTTGGTGACGGTGTTGCTGGCAAGGAATGCGTGGATGCCAAAGTTTTCGGCGCCCTTGGCCTTGAGCATGCGGAAGGCCTCAAAGAGCTGCTCGGTGGTCATGCCGTACTTGGAGTCGCCGGGGTTATCCATGATGCCGTTGGAGAGCTGGAACAGGCCGCCCGGATTAAAGCGGCAGCTGACTGTCTTGGGGATGGGCCCCGCGACACGCTCAAAGAACTCGATATGGCTGATGTCGTCAAAGTTGACGATGGCGCCCAGTTTATCTGCAAGGGCAAAGTCCGCCGCCGGCGTGTCGTTGGACGAGAACATGATGTCGTGGCCGGTGATACCCAGCGAGCGGGCGATCATGAGCTCGGTATAGCTCGAACAATCGCAGCCGCAGCCGTATTCGTTGAGAATGGAGATGAGCGCCGGGTTGGGATTGGCCTTGACGGCAAAGTATTCCTTAAAGCCCGGGTTCCATGCGAAGGCGTCGCGCACTTCTTGCATGTTGCGGCGGATGCCCGCCTCGTCGTATAGATGAAATGGCGTGGGGAACTGCTCGACGATATGCTCGAGCGTCTCCTTGTCCACAAACGGCTGCTTGGCCGCATATGGCTCGTTGGGGGTCAATGCCATGTCCCGTAAACCTCGCTATCCAGACGGCGCCATCTGCGCATCGAATCCGCATAACGTGGATCCAATGTCCGGATAGCGCTCCCGCATTGCTGCAGACAGTCCTGTGGGTGTTTCCCACAGGCCCACCAGGTTGTTCGTGCCCGAAAAACCCAGTTCGGCGGGTTTCGCCTCCCCACGGGGTCAAAGCCTGCCGGCTCGCCCGCGGCTCTTCGTGCCCGCGCCTCTATCAAGTGGTAAAGACCCTATCACGTTGCACTTTACCAAACAAGAGTATTCGTATATAACGTTTAAAAAATGCAGCAATATGCTGGAAACATGTGTGCCACAATCCTGTATCACAATAAGTTGCAACAGATGTGCCTCACGAAGGGATTCTCTATGACCGAGCTCCAAGAACTCCGTCGCTATCGCCGCGATCTCCATCGCATTCCGGAGCTCGATTTCGATCTTCCGCAGACTATCGCCTATATCGAGGGCGTGTTGGCGCCGCTCGCTTGCGAGGTGACCCATCCGTGTCCCAGCTGCGTCTGCGCTTTCTTCGACGCTGGCGTTGGTGCCGCGCGTGCCACGGCGATTCGCGCCGATATGGATGCGCTGCCCATCGCGGAGGCGACGGGAGCGGCCTTTGCCTCGATCCATCCCGGCAAGATGCACGCTTGCGGACATGACGGACACATGGCCATGGCACTTGCCGCCGCGACGTATGTCGACCGTACGATTCGCGAGCAGCCGGGCGCCATGAGGCGCAACGTTCTCTTTGTGTTCCAGCCGGCCGAGGAAACGACCGGTGGTGCCAAGACGGTATGCGAGAGCGGTGTGTTCGAGCGCTATGGGGCTGACCGCATTTTTGGCTTCCATGTGTGGCCCGATCTGCCTGCCGGCACGTTGGCGAGTTGTTCCGGTCCGCTGCTGGCGCGTTCGAGTGAGACACACATTCATATTCACGGGACGAGCATCCATATCGCTAAGACCTATGGCGTTCCGGTCGAGGAGTCGCACGATGCGGCGCTGGCCGCTGCCAAGTTCTTGGTTGCCGAGCGCGAACTGATGGACGAGCTGGGCACCGACGAGCCCTGTATCGGTAAGTTTGGTCTGCTGCAGGCCGGTACCGTCTGCAACGCGGTGGCGGGGGAGGCCCATGTTGCCGGCAGTCTGCGTGTGTTTACGGACGACATGTTCGACCGTGCGCGTGAGGGCGTGCGCCGCGTGCTTGATGAGGCATGCGCTGCAACGGGCTGCACGTACGATCTCGACTTTGCCGAGGGCTATCCGCCGGTCGACAACGACCCCGAGCTGTTCGCCCACATTGCGCCTGCCTTGTCCGAACTGCAACTTGTGGACGAGCCGCTGCTAATCGCCGAGGACTTCGCTTTCTACCAGCGCCATCTGCCGGGCGTGTTCTTCTTGCTGGGCACGGGCGTGCCAGAGGGGCAAGAAAACCCGATTGACGCTGATGGCTGCCCAGCCTATGCCACGAACGCTCTGCATACCGATACCATGCTCTTTGACGAGGAAATCCTGCTCAAAGGCCTCGATGTCTACAAGCGATTGCTTGACTTGGAGTGATGATGAAGCGCCGACAGACTGCCGTGTATAGTCCGGGTGGATGCGGGTGTGGCTTGCTTCTGCTTCCGGTCATCGCCGTGAGCATTGGCGTGATGTTTGCGCTTGCTGGACTGGCCGCAGCGGCACTTGTGCTGTTGATTGTGGCCATTGGCGTGACGATTTGGCTTTGCCGCTCTCGCGAGCAACGTCGTGCCAATGGCAAGACCAATGTCGGATGGGTCTTCTTTCTGATCATTGCGTACCTGCTGAGTGTCAGCTACCTGGTGTTCTTTGTCCTGTTGATGATCAGTGCCTTTACCGGGGAATCCGTCACGGTGGGGTAGGCTTCGACGAGCCTCTTGAGGATGAAAAAATGGAGCCGGATGGGAAATACCCCCATCCGGCTCCATTGCTCAATATTGGCGTGCACTTCTACTCGGCTGCCTCGCGGCGAGCGACCTCGTCGATCAAGATGGCATCGCCGTGCTTGGCGGCGGCAATGCTCGCGGCCATAATCATGCCCATTGCCGTGATGTAGGCGAAGAGCATCGACGGCGCCACGTCCATAACGATGCCGGAGAGAATCGGCGTCGCCACCTGAGCCGCCATGCTCACGGTGTAGTAGTAACCGGAGTAGCGGCCCACGCTTTGGGAGCTGCAACACTCCAGAATCATCGTGTACACGCACAGGTCCACGCCGCCCAGCGCGACGCCCATCAACAAAAAGACGCCGTACAACACGGGCGAGAAGCCGGGTGCCAGCCAAAGAAGCGCGGGGCACAAAACCATGATGACGGCGGTGCCCAGGGCGACCTTTTTGCGGCCGATTTTGAGCGAAAGGTTTGCCAGGGGTACGTAGCTTAGCAGCGCGCCTGCAATCGTCACGATATTGATGATGGCATAGGAACCGCCCTCCATGCCGTAGAACAAATCGGCATAACGGCTGATATTGGTGGTCATGGCGTTATAGCTCATGTAGTAGAAAAACGTTGCGGCGAGCAGCATGATGATGGAGCGGCGTACGCCGGCGTCTGCAATGCGATTTTTACCGCCGGCCTCGGGGGAGTCGTCTTTGTCAATCTGATCCTCGTCGATGCCCATTGACAGCGATTTCTCGCGCATCTTTTCGACGAGGGCGGGCTCACGGACAAAGATTCCGTAGACAACGGCCGACACGAGGATAAAGGCGGCCTGCAAGATAAAGAGCGGAAGATAATCAGGTTTGTCGGCCTTGGGAACCATGACCGAGATGGCGACGAGCATAAGACCCGTTCCCGCATAGCCGACGATCTTTTCGATCGAGTCTGCCTTGGTTCGAAGTGGGCGAGGCGTAATATCGGCCACGATGGCGACCGTCATGGTGCGATAGGCGCATATTGCCAAAAGCGTGAGGATAATCGCGCCAATGAGCAGAGGTAGACTGCCCATGTTGTTGGCGAACGCGATGAGCGGGACGGAGAGTATTGCCACCGCGGAGCCGCCCAAGATAAAGGGCGTTCGGCGCCCGAGTTTGCTTGTGCAACGGTCCGAGAGGATGCCAAAGAGCGGAAGCAGGAACAGGCCAAAGACATTATCGATGGCCATGATCGCGCCGGTGAGCGAGTTGGATAGGCCAAAGGTCCCTGTGAGCATCTTGGGAACGATGCCGTCGTAGACCTGCCAAAAGCTGATCATGCCCATAAAGGGTAGGGAGGCGAGGGCGACGGCCTTGGTGTCGAGCCGGGCCGCCCGCCTAAGATTTGGTTGGGTCATGCTGGTTCTCCTGGTCGGTAAAAGCGGGGAGGGGTGCTATCGGCCCCCGTTCTACAGTTGTTCAAGGTTGGCGAGAAACGCCACATAGAATTCGATGCCGCGCTTGTAGACGTCGACGCCGATGCGTTCGTTGGCGGCATGGATGAGCTTGCGCGCCTCGCCCGAGTAGATAAAGCCGCAGAAGCGGTAGACGCGATCGCAGATCTCGTTGAACTCGCGCGAGTCGGTACAGGAGTTCTGCACGTAGGGAGCAAAGCCGGCCTCGGGATAGACACCCGACACGCAGCGATGGATGTAGTTGAAGGCGGCATCGTCTTCGTAAGGCGAGATGGGCGCGGGCTCGGTGTAGGGAATCGCCTCGTTGATTTCGACGGTGACATGGTCGGGGCTTACGCCCGAGGCGCGGCACTGCTGGGCGGCGAGCTTGCGGGCGCGCTCAACGGCATCGGCGATGGTCTCGAACGGAGCGATGCGCACGTTGAAGTTGGCGCGAGCAACTGGTGGCAGCACATTGTGCGCATTGGAGCCTTCGAGCTGCGTGAGCGCATAGGTTGTGCGCAGCATGGCCGAGGTCTCGGGGCTGGCGGCCATGATCTTGGTAACCGCGGGGCGCGTGAGCCACAGGTTGCCAAAGATTGCCTGATACGTCGCGCTGCTACGGGCACCCAACTCGGTCAGTGTGGCCTCGACGGCGGGCGTGAGCTGCGGCTTGCCGGGGTTGGCCGAGATAGTCTCGCATACACGGCAGAGAAGACGGCAGGCATCGTTTGCCGCAGGCGTAGAGGCATGGCCGCCGTCGGCGCGCGCCGTGACGGTAAGGTCGACGTGGCCCTTCTCGGACACGCCTACCATGGCAACGGGTTCGGTGACGCCGAGCGGGGCGTCGGTTGCCACGGCGCCACCCTCATCGAGCACCATGTAGGGATGGATGTTATGCTCGCGAAGCCACTGCACTGCATGGGTTGCAGTAGGTGCGGCGATTTCCTCGCCATCGCTCGAGAAGAACCAGACATCGCGCGGGGGAACGAAGCCCTGGGCAATCAAATGCTCGGCGGCCTCGAAGAAAGCCGAGACGATGCACTTGGTGTCGAGTGATCCGCGGGCCCAGATCTCGCCGTCGAAGATCTCGGCTCCAAAGGGATCGTGCTTCCAGTCTTGGCCCTCGACGGGCACGACGTCCTGATGCGCCATCATGACGATGGGGTCCAAGGCGGAATCGGCGCCAGGCCAACGCAGGAGCATGCCAAAGTCGTCGACGCGTGTGAGCTCGGCGATTTTAAAGAAATGCGGGTAAAGTCGCTGAAGCGTGGGAATCCACTGGCTGAAGGGCTCATCGTCGCGCTCGGCGATGTTCTCACGCGAAACGGTGGGGATGCGCAGCAATTCGCAAAAGCGCTCGACGGCTGCCTCGTCTGCCTTGTAGGTGCCTGCATCAAGAGGCGCGCCCTGTGCGACCGATACCGATGCTCCCATGGTGGGACTCCTTTCGTGTTGTATATCGAATACGTCAAGATTATCGCCCGCACCGCGCGTGGGAAATGGCGAAACACGTTGCTCATCTGCGGGCGGCGGGTCGGATAGCCTTAGCCGACGATGACCGTGCCGTCTTCGGTCACGGTGATGGCGTCTCCCGTCGACACAGCATCGAGAAACTCATCGCCCAGGTTGTCAATGGTGGGCATGGGGGTGTCGGTCCATACACCCGAGAGGATCGCGCCAGCGGCGGCAAGGCTGTCAATGGGTTTGGAAAACAGCAGGCATGCGGGTTGGCGCCCCATTTTGGTGGCGCAGAAGAGCACCATGCCGCCTGTGGTGGAGCCGATAGTCTGCGGAAGACACAAGGCACATCCCGCCAAAGGTTTGCCGTACAAGTCGGGATTGTTTTGGTCGGAACACGTGGCCTTTTTGTCGCCAAACATCAGTGCCTTCTGAAACGATGCGAGCGTGTTGAGCCCTCCGTGAGAGACAAGTGCCTTGGCGTGGGCAGTTCCGGGGACAACGACGCGGCCGTGAAAGATTTTTTCCATGAGGAGTCGCCTTCCTATTTGATTGGTTTTCCGGTGGTGACGTAGGCGAGCACTTCGTCGTCGGTGTAGTAGCGCGATGCCGAGTACGTACGCAACTTGTTGGAGTTGGTGATGATGGGCATGCTGCCGCACAGCGGGTTGTTGGTGTACATAAGCGGGCAGATGCTCGAGACGACGGCACCGGTAGTCGAGAGGCGTCTGTATGCCGCAGTCTTGCGGAAGGCGTCTGCCACGGATGGGGCGGCGGTCAGTACGGTGGGTACTTGCACGCGGCACTTGCCGGAGGCGCTCAGCCCATCGCAGATGGCGTCTGCCCAATGGGCGAGTTGTGCAGACGAGAGGTGGGGGCAGCCGATGAAGGCAAGCTTGGGGCGTGCGCCCGGGTTCTTCCACATAACGGGGTAGCTCGAGCGGATGCGTTCCAGCTCGGCGTCGTCAATGCGATAGATTTGGGCGTCTAGTGCTATGAGGTGTTCGCCTTGTTCGACGGCCTCGGGCGTGATGCCGTCCACGTGGTAGAGCCCGACAGCGCCGTTCGATGCGCTGGCGGCGCCCATGTCCTTAAGGTAGTCCTGCGTGCCGGGTGTGAGTTCGCGGCCAAGCCAGCGGTCGAGGCCTTTAATGTAAGGGACGTCTTCCATCACCTTCATGCCAATGGCGCTGCCAAGCACTTGCGCTTCGGGCTTGCGCTTACAGTCGACTTCGATGATCCAGGTCGCCTTGCGGCCCTCATCGGTGAGCAGGCCGAATTCCGGGACAAAGCCGGCAATTGAGCCGAACATCTCGATGATGCCGGAGTTGCGATTGCAGCGAGCGCCCAGCACGGAGTTGGCAAAGACCACGGCGCTGCTTTCTGCCCAGCTTAGGATGTCGCCACGCCGAGGTCGATTGCCAACCTCGGGCTGGTAACAGGTGCAGGTGAAAGCATCGTTGTCCAATAGACCCATGCTGCGCAGCTGTGCCTCATAATCGTCTTGTTTGGAATACATAATCTTGAACAGCAGCTTTTGCAGCGGGTTGGCCGGGACGGCGGGGTCGAGGGGCCTCGGGTCGACCGAGAATGACTGACCGGACAGGGCGCCGTCTTTCAGCAGCTCATCCATAAGGTCATAGACTGGACCGAGCATGGAGAGGCCAAAACTTGTGACAAGATGACCGTTTGCGCCGGTCACGGGAACCATACGCTCGGCGCCAAAGCATTCGCCGTACATAACGAGGGTCTTGACCACTTTGGCCATGGCGGGGCCCTTGGCGCCGTCGAGCAGGGCTTGTTGTTGGGAGGTCAGGTTCATCTGTGAGCCCATCCTTTCGTGTTAGATATTGGTGCCGAGTCGGTATGCCGCACGGACCGCTTCGAGCACACGGCCGGGCGCAAACCCATCGCCGATGTTATGCAGCTCGTCAGCGGCGTGCGTCTGCTGCAGTTTGTAGAACAGCGCGTCGTCGGGGTGTCCGCCGCAGGCAATGATTACCAAGTCGCAGGTTAGCTCGAGTGACTTCCAGTCGTTGCCGATTTTGGGTGCAAGCGGGTTTTCGACGTTCTCGGGCAAGACCGGTGACCACGAGACGTAGGGGTCGGGAACGTTTTTGTGGCAGTTGCGACTCAAGTGGAGACGCGCACACCTCGATGGGGCTCCAGACTCGCGTTTGCCGCCGACTTCCGCGCGCTCGACGCGTGTCATATTGAGGAGCCGCACATTGCGTCCCCTGAGCGTATGGAGTAGGTGGCCGCGATTTGCCGTGCAGGCGCCCTGCATCATGTGAGGCAGCATTTCAATTACGCTGACCTGTGGTATGCCGTGTTCGACGGTGAGCCATTGGGCAACCTCGCAGCCCACGGCCCCTCCGCCAATGATGGTGACGGTTTTGGCGTTGCCAAGCAGCGCGGGTTGGCGCAGTAGCTGCGTTGCCAGCACGGCATGGCCCGATGCTGCAAGCTCCGTAAGACCGGGGATGGGCGGTATTGCATTGGAAGTGCCTGTCGCGCACACGATTGCGTCGAAGCCTGCTTTTGCAAGATCTTCGGCGCGTGCTGCCCGTCCAAGTTCGAGTGTCAGGTTCCCGTTGGGTTTTTCTGCCTGCTCGCGCACCTGTCGAACAAGATATGATCGGTAGTTATCGAGGTCGAACTTGATCCGGGCGGCGCTGGCGGAGAGGAGTTTTCCTCCAAGTTCATCTTCGGCATCGATGAGCTTTACGTCGTGGCCACGACGCGCGGCGATTAGCGCACAGACCATCCCAGCGGGTCCGGCTCCTATCACCGCTATGCGTTTGGGTTCTTTGGCGGGAGCGGGTGTCTGGGGCATGAGGTATTCAAAGCTGCAGCGTGGATTGACGGCACACTGCGGATGGCCCCCTTCGACAAACTCGTTGAGGCATCCTTCCTGGCATCCGATGCAGGGGCGAATATCTGCCACGCGACCGGCGTACGCCTTGTTGGGCCACTCGGGATCCGCAAGCAGCGGGCGTCCGAGCATGATCATATCGGCGTCGCCATTGCGAAGGGCGCGTTCGGCAATGTCGGGGTAGCCCAACTTACCCACCGCGACAACGGGTACGGGAAGGCCGGCATTGGAGCGGATATTGTCGGCGGCAAAGCGCTCTCGAACGGCGCGCGCCACGGGAACGAAGCAGCCTGCGGGCATGCTCGCAGGCGGGTGGGGCATCCACCAGTTGTCATAGCAACCAAGGTCGACGTCAAAGATGTCTACTCCCGCCGCCACGAGCTCTTCCATATAACCCAGGGTCTGTTCGACTGTACGGCCGCCGCGCATGCGTCCCAGATAGGTCGAATTCATGACCTGCTCGTCATAGGTTTCCTCGAGTGCAAGCGAAAGGTCGATGCGGTACATGATGGGGTAGTCGGGTCCAACGCGGCGACGGATTTCTTTGATCATATCGAGGCCAAACTGACGCCAATCGGCATAACGTCCGAGCTTGCGATGGTTAAAGGCGGGGTTTCCGAGCTGCTCGATAAGATAACCCTCGTGCCCGTGCAAATAGACGCCATCGATGCCCATGGCATGAGCATCGGCCGCCGCTTGGCCGATATTGTTTACGATACGGCGCAGCTTTTGGTCCGAGAGGCGCATGCATGGAATGGCGGGGATGTAGTAGTTAGGCAAGAAACTCGCCGAGACCGGAAACTTCTTTTGCGTGATGAGGCATTGCGGGTTGCCCACGCGGCCGAGTCCGGCCGTAAGCTGGACAAAAATGCGTGATCCGAAGGCATGGACACCTTGGGCAAGGTCGCGCCAGCCTGCCATAACGGTTCGGCTTCGATCGATGCGCGGGAAATAGGTGAGCTTGTCCAGCTCGGTGACCGTGGTATCGATGCCGTGGCTTACCGGTACGAGTCCTGTTGTGATGAGGCCGCAGCCGCCTTTGGCGCGGGCGAAAAAGTACTGCAGCATCATGTCACTGGGGCGGCCAGTTTCCTCGCACATGTCGATATTGCCCATCGGTGCCATGACAATGCGGTTTTTGACGGTGAGCTTGTTAATTTTGATGGGAGAGAAGAGCTTGTCAAAAGGATAGAGCTCTTGTGTCATGCGGGACGATCCGCAACCGGAATTTTTGGCGGGCCAGCTGTCGAATGAGTCGACGAGTTGCTGCACCAGTACGTCTTTTCCCAATGAGGTTCCTTTCAGATGTTGACAAGGTAACAAAGCAGTTTACGTCTAAATGTTTAATAGTCAACAACAATGGAGTGAGTTCGGTGAAGGAAAAAAGACTCAATGAGTGCCAGGTGGCAAGCTGTGCTGCGACATTAGCTCCCAGCTAATGAATTTGAGCTCGCTGCCTCCTACGATGTGCTGTGTGCCGGCACGGTAGCCGGATCGTAGGAAGGATGCATAATGGCAAAAGAGGGAAAGAAGCCGATCGGCAAGATCGTTTTGGGCGTCATCGTGGTGCTCGTTGTTGCCGGCGTCGTGGGTTCTATGGGCGGTAACTCGTCTGATTCGTCTACGGGTGATGCAGCAAAGCCTGCCGAACAGACCCAGCAAGTCGAGGAGAAAAAAGAGGCACAAGAACCCTATACGGTTTCGGATGAGGCCGGGGATACGTCTAATCAGTTCGCGTATAAGATCACTGGCACGTTGACCAATAATACGGATAAAGAGCAAAGCTACATTCAGATTGAGTATGTTCTGTATGACGCAGACGGCAATCAGGTGGGAACGGCTCTTGCGAACACCAACCATCTCAAAGCGGGCGGCACCTGGAAGTTCGAAGCGATGAGCACGGTATCTCCCGACCAGGTTGCCAGCTGGGAACGTTCTGACGTGAGCGGTTTTTAACTAGAATTAAAAACATGGTTACTATGCGAGCTGGGGGGTGAGGCCATATGCCTGATAAGAAGCTAACCGAAGAGTTGCTCAACGAGCTGCTCGATGCTCCGAGTATCGAGGGCTATATCAAAGAGCACGACTTTACCGCCCCGTCGCTTTCGGAGTATCTGAAACAGCTTTTGGAAGAAAAGGGGCTGGAGCGCTCGCGCGTGGTGCGTATGGCCGACCTCAACGAGACGTTTGGCTATCAGATCTTTACCGGTGCGCGGCATCCGAGCCGCAATAAGGTGCTGCAGATTGCCTTTGCCATGGCGCTGACGCTCAAGGAGACCAACCGCGCCTTGTCGGCGGCGGGCGCCAATGTCCTCAACTGCAAGGACCGCCGTGACGCCATCATCATTTTCTGTATCGATCGTGGCTGCAGCCTGCAAAAGGTGAACGAGGAGCTGTATCGCTTTGGTGAGGAGACGGTGAGCTAACGGTTGGCTGCCGGCGGAAGCGGTGTTCACGATATTTAGAACGTGCAGGGCACGGGCGTCATGGGGCGTCCGCGCCCTGCGTTATTATGGACGCTATGGATACTCAGAGCCCAACATATTCCGATGATGAGCTGACCGCTGCGCTCGCCGGACACCTGGCGTCACTTGAGCGTGATGACAGCTATCGCGTAGACCGTGTGCTCAAGCACTCCGACGTCGAGACGACCGAGCTCGTGTACTTTGAGGGCTCCGGCGGAGGATCTCTTGGCCCCTTTGTTCGCAAGCGCATCGACGCGTCGGCCCAGATTGGCGGGGCGTATGAACGCCTGTTTGCGGCCCAGCATGCTGGGCGACGTTACGAGCACTTGCCTCGGATTGTCGATTGCCGCCGCGTGGGCGACGAGCTTTGCGTGGTCATGGAATACATCGAAGGCGAAACGCTCGGGGCCCTGGTGGGGCGTTTGGGTGCGACGCCCGATTATGCCTGTGAGCTGTTTGGCGCCCTTTGTGATGCAGTTGCGGAGCTCCATGCCGGCTTTGCGTCGGCGGGGGAGATGGCTGCGCCGGTGATCCATCGCGACCTAAAGCCCTCGAATATCATCGTATCGGGCGCAAACTATACGCCCGATACAGGCATGACATTTTCATCGCTGGTGATTATCGACTTGGGAATCGCTCGCGTGTGGCGCGAGGGAGCCGATGCCGATACCGTTAAGTTTGGCACGCGTCCCTATGCGCCGCCCGAGCAGTATGGTTTTGGCCAGACGAGCGTGCGCAGCGATGTCTATGCGCTCGGTGCCCTGCTGTTCTTTTGTCTGACGGGGGCCGACCCCAAGCCGGGTCGGAACATGCGCGAGCAATGCGAGGCATATGATATCCCCGCCTCGCTTGCCGATGTTATTTGCATGGCGATGGCGCTCGATCCGGACAAGCGCTTTGCAAGCGCGAAGGCGCTAGGGCACGCTGCGCGTGCATCCTATGCGTTGTCCGCACCGACGCCGTCGTCCGCGCCGAATGCTGCTTCCTTCCAAGAGCCTCCGGAGCGGCGAGCCGTGTGCCCTGCGCCCGTGCTCCCCACGGATCAGTCTCAGGGCGGATTGCCGTTGGTGCCTGAGCGCCCGAATTTACTCTCCCGCATTCCCGACACCGTTGGGCGCATTTGGAACGCATTCGTCTATCTTTCGCTACTTGTTTTCTTTGCCGGAAGCCATTTTGCCGTTTTTCATCCTACGGGCGCCAACCAAAACTACCCGATGTGGTTTCTCGCGATTGAGTATTTTATCTTCGTCGACGGTCTCGTAGTGCTCATCCATTTTGTGATGCTCGACAAACGCCGCCTTCGCCGGCGGTTTGAGCTACTCGATAGATACCGCGGTAAAAAGCTTGCAAAGCTCTGGCTCAAGGCTATGGGTGTGCTCTTGTTGGTAATGATTATCATTGTTGCCATTGCAAACGCGACTGGCGTCGTCGATACCTCCGTCGCGTAAAAGAAAAAGGGCCCCAATTGGGGCCCTTTGACGTTGATCTTAGATGCGGTTCATCTGGGTTGCAACCTTGTTGTACCAGTCCTGCCACGTGGGCGGGCAGTACTTTTTGGCGGCTGCCGGGGTAAGCGTGGAGCCATAGTTGGCGCCCAGGTAGGCAACGTGGGCAGAGACGCCCTCGCTCCAGCTACCAAAGCTCCGCCAGCCGCCGCCGCGGGCGCTCCAGCCCCAGGCGTTATAGGAGCCGGCACAATAGAGGCCCTTGCTGCTCTCGATGCAGGCGATGGCGGGAGACCAGCGAGGGTCAACACCGGTGTTCCAGGCTGCCACGGCAAAGTTGTAACCCTGGCCTGCCATGGGGGAGCCGGCGAGGTAGTTGTCGATGCGACTCGTCCACTCGTTGATAAACGAGTCGTAATCGGAGTTGCCGGTATTGGAGTTGTTCACCGTGGTGTCGATAGTGGTGTTGGCGTTATTGGCCTGGCTGTTGGAGTTGTTGCCGCTCACGCCCTCGCCCGAGAGCTTCTCGGCGGCAGCGGCCTTGTCGGCCTCGAGCTTGGCCAGCTCTGCGGCATTCTCCTGCTCGGCCTTTGCCTGGGCTTCGCTGCGAAGCTGCTGGGCCTGTGCCAGTGCGTCCTCGGCGGTTTTCTGCTCGGTCTCGAGTTGGGACTTCGCCTGCTCGAGCTCGGTCTTGTTCTGCTCGAGCTCGGTCTGCATCTTGTTGAGCTCTTCGATCTCGTCGACGCTCGAGCTCGTGATCTGGTTGGTGTACTTGCAGGTGGTGATGAACTCGCCCAGGCTCTGCGCGTTGACCAGGAAGCTCACGATGGGGTTGGTGCCCTTCTGGTACTTATACAGATCGCGCATGGCGGAGCTCGCCTTGGCCTGTTGATCGGGAAGTTCGGCTTCGATCTTCTCGATGCTTGCCTCGTTAGTGTCGATTTGCTTCTGCAGATCCTCGAGCTTGGTGCGGGCTTCGTTGTAGGCACTCGTGGCGGTTTCGATTTTCTGCTGGGCAGCGGAAAGCTGATCCTGCGTTGCCTGCGAGGCGGCATAGGCTGCGACGGGGGAGAGCATCGGCGCGGCCGTCAGTGTAACGGCAAGCGCGGCGCTCGTGATGATACGAGCCGGCTTCGACGCGATGAGCGCTGCGGTGCGATGGTTCGAATGCTGCATCCAGTCCCTCTGCAATCAATCGTAGGTTATAGTTCGAAAGGTATTCTACTACTGCTTTCGACTTCAACTTGAACCTTAAAGGTTCTAAAGGGTCAAGTTGAACTTGAGGTTTTGGCCTTGACCTGCAGTTATAGTGAATTGTTAAGAAACCATAGAGTTCAACTTTAACGTTACGGAACCCTGCGGGCTCGATCATAAGCGCCTGCTTGCCATAGATATGGTGGAACTTTGGGAAGCGGCAGTTTGGCACGCTAGAATAAACCAGTTGCATAAAGACCGCCCATCGTACGGGCAGTTGATGATAGGAAGTTTCCATGGCATTGCAGTTTACAGAGCGCGAGTTTATACCCGTGCTGCTCGGCGGCGATATCAACGCCTATTCGGTGGCGCGCGCCTTCTACGAGGAGTATCAGGTCAAGAGCCTGGTCTTTGGCAAGTATCAGACGGGTCCTGCATACCGCAGCCAGATTATCGACTATACGCCCAATGTGGATATCGACACTATGCCGGTCATGATCGAGACCGTCAACGGCATTGCACAGGCCAATCCCGATAAGAAGATTATCCTCATGGGCTGCGGCGATAACTACGTCGCGCTTGCCGCACAGGCTCAGGATGCCGGCCAGCTTGCCTCCAACGTCATCGCGCCCTATGCGCCCTACAGTATGCTCGAGCAGTGCCAGAAGAAGGAGATCTTCTACGAGCTGTGCGAGAAGCACGGTGTACCCTATCCGCACACGTTTACCTTTACCATGGCGATGCTCAACGCCCAGGGCGAGGCTTCCGCCGAGGTGCTCGACCAGATCGACTTTCCCTTCCCGATGATTCTGAAGCCCTCTGACGGCATCATGTGGTGGGAGCACGAGTTCGAGGGCCAGAAGAAGGCCTACGAGATTGCCGATCGCGCCGAGCTGGAGCAGGTCATTCGCGATGTGTACGCCAGTGGCTACACCGATGACCTCATCTTGCAGGACCGCGTGCCCGGCAACGACGAGTACATGCGCGTGCTTACCAGTTATTCCGACCGCAACGGCAAGGTTCGCATGATGTGCCTGGGTCACGTGCTGCTCGAGGAGCATCAGCCCCATGGTGTCGGCAACCACGCCTGCATCATCACCGAGCCCAACGACGAGCTCATGGGTGGCGTGCGCAAGCTGCTTGAGGACCTTAAGTTCACGGGCTTCTCCAACTTCGACGTCAAGTACGACCAACGCGATGGTTCGTTTAAGTTCTTCGACTTCAACACGCGTCAGGGCCGCAGTAACTACTACGTCACCAACAGCGGCTTTAACGTTGCTAAATACGTGGTGGATGAGTACGTCTATAACCGTCCGTTTGAGCCGGAATTTGTGACGGCGCAGGACGAGGCGCTGTGGATGGTTGTCCCCATGGGCGTCGTTGACAAGTATGTCAAGGACCCCGAGCTGCGTGCGAAGGCGCATCGTCTGGCCAAGGAGGGCAAGGCTGCCGATCCTTCGTTTATGAAGGGCGACTTTGTCTTTAACCGCTGGCTGCGCATGTGGCACACCAAGCTGCGCCACTTTAAGCTGTTCAAGACGTATTACAAATAGAATGAACGTCGCGCCCGCCCGGTTTGTATCGGGCGGGCGCGGGTATGATACGCGCAATTGTGCGAGCGTCATCAAGGAGGCGGCGATGGAAAAACTGGGAGTTATCGGCGGTATGGGCGCCGAGGCTACGTCGTATTACTACGACCAGGTAGTGCGTCACACGGCGGCCGCCTGCGATCAGGAACATATCGACATGGTGGTGCTCTCTAAATCGACCATGCCTGACCGCACGCTGGCCATCAAGACCGGCGAGCATGCCGAGTTGCTGGCGACCATGAAGGAATGTGCGCAGGCGCTCGAGGGGCTGGGCTGTGCGCATATCGCCATTCCCTGCAACACATCGCACTACTTCTACGACCAGATTCAGTCGTTTACCGAGGTGCCGATTATCCATATGCCGCGCGAGTCGGTTCGCTATGCCCTGGCGGGCGCGGTGATGGGGGAGTGCGAATTCGACCCTAACTTGAGCATGCCGGCCGAGCCGGTGCACAAGATCGGCATTATGGGTACCGACGGCACCGTGGGCGCCGGCGTCTACGGGCGCGAGTGTAAGGCGGCAGGTGTCGAAGTCGTCTATCCCAGCGAGAAGCGTCAGGCCGACGTGATGTCGCTCATTTACGACGACGTGAAGGCCGGACGTGAGCCCGATATGGATAAGTTCGATCGTGTGATGTGGGAGTTCGCTCGCAGCGGCTGCGATCGCGTTATCCTGGCCTGTACAGAGCTCTCGGTGCTGCAGAAGTACCGCGAGATGCCCGAGATCACCCTCGATGCCATGGACGTCCTGGTGCGCGAATCCATCATCCGTAGCGGAGCCCCCTACCGCCTGTAGCCCTCGACCTGCCAAAAAGGGACAGGTTTATTTTGGCAGGTTTTATCTGCGAAAACAGTAAGGCCGCGACTCGTTTGATGCGAGCCGCGGCCTTTTTCGTTTGTCGGTTTCCGGTGGCGATGGGTTAGAACAGGAAGCCGAGGACGATGAGGGCAATGCTAACAATAAGCATGGCAATGTCCTGGCCCTTGATGGGGTAGCGCTTGTACGAGCTCGCGCGCGTGCGCAGGTAGAAGCCGCGCTGCTCGGCTGCCAGGGCCGTGGCATCGGTTTTACCCACGCTCGAGATCAGTAGCGGCACGCACAGCGGCAGCATGAGCTTGAGCTTCTTGATGGGGTTCTTGGTGTCATACTCGATGCCGCGTGCGGTCTGCGCCTCCATGATGGCGTTCATCTCCTGGCCAAACACTGGCACAAAGCGCAGCGCCGTGGTAAAGGTGAAGGCGTAACGATACGGAACGTGCAGCACCTCGACGCAGGCGTTGGCAAGGTCGTTGAGCTTGGTCACCATGAGCATCAGAATAAGCGGTAGCGCCACGCCCAGCAGACGCAGACAGGCCTTTGTTCCGGTGATGAGGCCTTCATCGGTGACAAAGCTCCACACCACGTTGCCATCGCGCATAAAAGCCAGCTGCAGCACCAGCATGATGAGCGCGAGTGGAATCAGTAGCTTGAGCAGAGCGAGCAGGCGGTCGACGACGCCGGCGTAGGCTCCCAGCGCGAGCGTGAGTGCCAGAAAGCCCAGCAGTGCCACATAGGTGTCGGACAAGAAAATGCCGATGATGATGGTGGCGGCGAGGCCCAGTTTGATGACGGGGTTCAGGCGGTGTAGCAGCGTGTCGCCCGGCATGTAGTCGATGACGTTAACCACGGCGGACCATCTCCTCGGTAATGCGAACGATATCAGTGACCTCACTCACCTGCGTAAAGGCGGGCGAGACGGTGGATGCCAGACGGCGCGAGAGTTCGATGACCTGGGGCGGCTCAACGTAGGCACGCTGCATGAGTTCGATGTTCGAGAACAGCTCGTGCGTGCGGCCGCGGTCGAGGATGCGACCGTTGGCCATCACCACGATGCGCTCGGCAAAGTCGGAAACGACTTCCATGTCGTGACAGACCATGATGACGGCGCAACCGCGCTCTGCCATGGTGCGCACCGTTTCCATCACGGTCATGCACTCGCGGTAGTCCAGGCCGCTCGTGGGCTCGTCGAGCACCACGATCTTGGGCTCGATCACCACAACGGAGGCGAGCGCCACCATCTGGCGTTGGCCGCGCGACAGTGAGAACGGTGCCTCGTCGGCGGGCAGACCAAAGCGGTCGATGACCAGCTGGGCGCGACGCAGGGCTTCGGCGCGGTCGATGCCGGCAAGTTCTAGACCAAAGGCGACCTCGTCGAGCACGGTGTCTTTGCAGATTTGGCGGTCGGGGTTCTGGAAAAGCGTTGCCACTTCGTGTGCGATGCGGCTCGTGGGAACCGATGCCGTGTCCAAGCCCGTAACGCGTACGCTGCCCGATGCGGGCTTGAGCAAACCCGTGAGCAGTTTGGTGAGCGTGGTTTTGCCGGCTCCGTTTTGGCCGACAATGCCCACGAGCTCGCCGGGGTAGAGCGTCAAGTTGAGGTCGTGGACGGCGGCGCCTCCATGGGGGTAAGAAAACTCGACATGGTCAAAGGTGAGCACCGGCTCGGCGTCTTTCGCATGCGGGCGCAGCGACGGCGCGTGCGGGGAGCCTGCGGGCGCCTGGGTATCGCTTGTCGCACGGTCGGGGTCGACGATTTCCGTGATCAGGCGTTCTGCCTCGTCGACATCCAGACAGGGCGTGCCGCTTACCAAGCCATCGGCCTCGAGACTGTTGAAGATGCGCGTGACGCGCGGACAATCGACGCCGATGGTGCGAAGCTCGTCGGTGCGTGCGAAGACCTCGTGCGGCTCACCTTGCAGCGCGATCTGGCCGTGATCGAGCACCAACACACGGTTGCAGTACTCCGAAAGTAAAGCGACCTTTTGCTCAACGACGACGATGGTGATGCCGAGCGCGCGGTTTGCCTCGCGCAGCGTCTCGAAGATCAAGGTGGAACTGGCGGGATCGAGCGCTGCGGTTGGCTCATCGAGCACTAAGACGCGCGGACGCATGGCGAGGATGGCGGCGATAGCTACCTTTTGCTTTTGGCCGCCCGAGAGGGTGGCGATCTCGCGGTCGCGCAGGTCGCTGATAC
The DNA here is from genome assembly GCF_040092295.1 of Collinsella sp. CLA-ER-H9. NCBI lineage: Bacteria > Bacillati > Actinomycetota > Coriobacteriia > Coriobacteriales > Coriobacteriaceae > Collinsella > Collinsella sp. CLA-ER-H9. Next base: position 14,197 of record NZ_JBBNLV010000016.1, on the reverse strand, counting down.
CGACGGTCTTAAGCGTCTCGCTCACGCGCTGCTCGATCTGATCGTGCGGAACGCCAAAGTTCTCGAGGCCAAAGAGCATTTCGTCCTCAACGACCGAAGCGACCATCTGCGTATCGATGTCCTGCAGTACGCTACCGACGACCTGCGATACGTCGGTGAGCGAGACCTCGCAGGTGTCGTGGCCGTCAACTAACACGGAGCCATAAAAGGTGCCGGTGTAGTGGTGAGGCACGGCGCCCGACAGACAGGCGGCAAGTGTGGACTTACCGGCGCCCGAGGGCCCGATGATGCCGATGAAATCTCCCTTGTTCACGCTGAGCGAAACGTGGCTGAGCGCCTGCTCGGTTTGCGTGCCATAGGAGAACGAGACGTCGTCGACGTTGATGATCGTTTCCATGGGTACCTTTCATAGTCATTGGGGACGTTCTTGCATGTCCAGTCGTTTATAAGAACGTCCTCAAGAGCTCGTTGTTTGGGACAGTCTTTGGCGGTGAAGCACGGAGACGGCTTTACGAGGTGCCCCAGGTTGGCGCGAAAGAGGAACGAAGCGTACTTGGGTACGCGAGCGACGAATGAACGCCAAGATGGGGTGGCTCGCAAAGCCGAACAGGTTAGTTGAGCTTAAGGGCCTTCTGGATGGGCATGTAGAGGGCGCCGACCAGAATGGCGTTAAACACGGCGGTCATGGCGACGACGGGCAGCATGGCTGCGGCGAGCTCGCCCACCACGCCGAGCATGGCCATCTTGATGACCATGAAGATAACGCCGGAGACAAAGGTGGTCACGAATGTTGCGACGATGGCGACGACGGGCTTAACCTGGCCGTCCTTGGCGGCGGCGTTGACAATGACGGCCATGAGCATGGCGGCGATACCCTCGGCGGCAAAATCGACAAACGGCGAGGTGGTGGTGATCTGGATCACGGCCGCTGAGATGAGGCCAATGACGAGCGCTTGGCCAATGTTGGGACGAACGACCAGGATGGTGAGGCAGAAGGCCGAGATGATGAACTCGGGACTGATCATACCGCCCGAGATGCCCGAGATTGCCTTGCCGACGGTGAAGTTGAGGATGAAGCCTGCGGCAAGCAGAATGGCGAGCAGGACAAGGGCGTGGATATCGAGTTTGCCGCGGTCGGCGGTCTGGACGGTGCGGGGCTGGGCTGTGGCGGTGGTGTTCTGAGACATGGTAAAAGTCCTTTCAAAAAGGGGAGTGTAAGAGAAAAACGGAGGCGCGTGATGCGAATGCGATCGGGCTCGAGATAGAAAAAGGCCCCCGGTCGAAACCGGAGGCCTTCCAATCACCTAGAGCGCAAAAACAGGCGTGAGGGACTCACTGTCGACCGATCGTATTCGCATCACGCCACCACCAGTTGTTGAGGGACTTCATTGTGTTCATCATCTTGGTGGCTCCTTTCGTGATGCCTTGGCGCGGTTGCACCTCGTTGCTGTTGCGCTGCACTATAGCACAGCGAAGTGTGTGCGGGGAAATCTTTTTTTGAAAAGATTTCGGCGGCGTTTCCTGCCGGTCAAAAGGGCAGGCTGAGCGGGCGGGATGACTCATGCGACCCCGCCCGTCTCTTGGAACGCGAGGGTCTTAGGCCTTCTTGCGGCGATAGAGCACGAAGCCGCAGACACCGATGATGACGACGGCGCCAACGGCCATGGCGGCCATGTTGTTGCCCTCGGACTTCTCCTCGGTCGCCTCTTCCTCAACCTCGGGCTCGGCAACGTCCTCATCGGAGAGGGCCTCGTCGGCGTAGGTGATGGACTCGACTAGGCAGTCGTTGTCGGCATCGTAGTCACTCGGGACGAACTTCTCGGAGAAGTCTCCCTTCTTGAGGTAGTCGCGCATCTCCTCGAGCATGGCCTTGCACTTGACGTAGGTGTTCTTGGTCGCTGCCTTGCCGGCCTTGTTGGCCAGGGCGGTGCGGGCCTCGGTGTCCTTGGCGGCCTGCATGGCCTCGTCGACGGTCAGGTTCTGCTCAATGAGCTCCTTCTGCAGGGCGTCGAGATAGGCGCGGACGCCGGTGGCGCAGCTGTCGCGGTTCTCATAGGCGAGCGTGTTGATGTCCATGAGGACGTAGTTGATGGAGTTCTTGGGCTCCTCGTTGTTCACGACGTCTTCCTCTTCACAGTGATCGAAGGAGACATCCTGATCGCTGAAGTAGGGGCTGACCTCGGTGAGCAGTGCGGAATAGAGGGGGATAGCGACGGAGAACTCGGCGTTGGAGAGCATCTCCCACTGGATGGTCGCGATTTCGGGGTCCATGCCGTGACGGATCTGGAAGGTGTGGATCTCGGTGTTGCGGTTGGAGCCGATGGCATAGGCGCCGTCGGTGTTGGCGTTGAGGCCGGCGACATTCTCGCCGCGAGCGGCGAAGGAACGAATCATCTCAAAGGTGTTCCAGTCGGACTTGCCGGGCTGGAAGAACAGCGGCTGCATCTCGTGGACCAGGGCGCCGGTCGTCGCACGAGCGTCTTCGCGCTCGTCCTTGACGATCTCATAGTCGGTGCCCTCAGCAAGCGGAGCCATGAAGTAATCGCGGCCCTGGACATAGCGCGACCACTGGTGCATACCGGCCTCGCTAATCTCCTCGCCGTAGGTCTTGGCGACGTCGAACTTGCCGTCGGTGTACTCGGCAAAGCCCTTCTCCTTAGGCATGGACTCGATGCCCTCGGAGTGGAGGCAGTTCTCGGTGTCGTCGAGGTCGACGTCATAGGTGAGGTTGCCGATGTTGGGGTTGAGTGAGGCAATATCGTCGGTGAGCCTCATAGCGATCCACTGGTGGCCGGAAAGCGCTGCAAACAACCAGGTCTCGTTGTTGTCGGCAATGATGATCTGGTCGTTGGAGCAGACGCCCTGCTCGTCAATCAGGCTGCCGAGGAGCTCGACACCCTCGCGGGCCGTGGCGCTCTCGCCCAGAATGACGCTGGCGTAGTTGTACTCGCCGATGCCGGTCTCCTCGGTGACGGGGTCGGCTTCCTCTGCCTTCTCGTTATAGGAGGTGCTCAGCGTGGCAGAGCAGGAAACGCCCTTTTCGTTGATGCCAGCCTCGGAATATGCGTCGTAACGATCTTCCCACTGAGAGGGGTTGTCGCGAACGAAGGTGTAGCGGTAGGTTGCGCCCTTGGACTTGTACTCAAAGCCGGACTCGACCGAGGTGTACTTGCTGCCGTCCTTGTGTGCGGGCTCGATGCCAAAGTGCTTGATGTAGCGCGGGCCGAAGTCCTCGGAGCGTCCGTAGTACGTGTTGCCGTCTGCCGTGAGCTGGCTGCCCATGTAGATCTGGGTGCAAGCGAGCGCCGAAGTCGGCATGGCCATAATGGCCGCTGCTCCAAATGCAAGGCCGCAGCCGAGCTTCTTGAGCGTGTTGACAGGATGAGTAAACCTCATGATCCCTCCCAACTGTTGAAACCCCGCGAAACCGTACGGAGTTTCAGCTAATAAATACATCTACTAGCCTAAAGGAAGTGTAAAGAGTATTCATTCGACAACAGCTTTTACTCGATGAGCGTGAAGAAATATACGATGAGCGGATAATAATACTCATTTTATTGCTTTAGTTAAATAAAGGCACCCTGCATTTACTGTAGCTGAATAAAGCGCCAGACAATGCTCAAAAAGAAAACTCTCCCGCTGTTTAGGATTTGCATAAACAACGGGAGAGTCGATAACTGGATGAATATCATACCAATGTGGATTTACTTCTTTCGGCGGTGGATCACATTGATGGCGTAACCAACGAGCATGGCCAAGACGATGACGATAAAGCCAATCAGGGGATTGTCGTTCATGGGGTCCTCCTATTTTCCGAGCGGTGAAAAATCGTCGACGATGAGGTCGAGACATTGCGGCAGCGCGCGAGCGCCAAAGACGCCGGAGTTGCTGGAGATGATCTCTCCATCGAACTGCATACCCAGCGATGGCGTGCAGGTGATCTTGGCTTCCTTGGTCTGGATGATCTTAAACTGCGGACGGCCGAGCACTTTGCCAGCGGGGTCGAGCGCGGCGGTAATTACCGTGGGGAGCAGCTGCATCGTGCGCACGGGCTCAATAACGACGATGTCGACCATGCCGTCGTCCATGCGGCAGTTGGGGAACAGGTTGATGTCGTTTTGGATGACCGAGGTATTGCCTGCCATGCAGCAGATGCCGTCGAGCTCCTCGACAATGCCGTCGTGCTCAATGGTAAAGTGCGCCACCGTGGGGTTGGGCGTGGCGAGCGCGGAGAGGAAGTAGGCGATCTCGCCAATGTCGTTTTTGGTGGGAGCGGCCTTCATCATGATCTCGGCGTCGAAGCCCGAGCCGGCGATGATGATAAAGCCGTGGCGCTTCTCGTTGCCGTTCTCGTCGAGCCAAAAGAGCTCACCCATGTCCACTTTGACCGTGCGGCCGTCGCGGCAAGCCTTGGCGAGTGCCGCCGCCTCGGGGGCATTGCCGATGTTGTTAAAGAACAGGCAGGCCGTGCCGGAGGGGAAGACAAGCGTGGGGACACCGCACCCGCGCATCTGGTCGAGCACGTTGGAGACGGTGCCGTCGCCGCCCGAAACGACCACGCGATCGAACTCGCGAACGTCCGCTACCGCGTCCTCGGGCTCCATGCCATCGCCGATAAAACGCATCACGACCTCGTCGCCGCCCTGCGCGAGGGCGTGCGTGAACGCGTAGATTTCATCTGAGCTGGGGCCCGATGCCGGGTTGTGGATGATAAGGCAGCGCATACTTACGTTCCCGTTCTGTGACTAACCGAGTATAGTTGTAGAGCAATGCTGATATCCTACCCGTGTTTTTCGGGCCTAACCTTATTCGATGGGTTGATATGTACATTTCCACACATCAGGCTCTGGTCGACTTTTGCCAGCGCGCCCGCGAGTTCGACGCGATCGCCGTCGATACCGAGTTTTTGCGCGAGCGCACGTTTCATCCGCGCCTGTGCCTGGTCCAGATTGCCACCCCCGCCGAGAGTGTCGCTGTCGATCCGCTGGTGATCGACGACCTGTCGCCGCTTGCCGAGCTTATGGCCGACGAGGGCGTGGTCAAGGTATTCCATGCTTGCTCACAGGACATGGAAGTTATGCTCCATACCGTGGGCGCACTGCCGCGACCGATTTTTGACACGCAGGTTGCCGCCGCCTTTTTGGGCGAGCGCCAGCAGATTTCGTATGGTGCGCTCGTTCAGACGTTCTGCGGCGTATCACTGCCCAAGACCGAGTCGCTGACCGATTGGTCGCGCCGCCCGCTGAGCGATAAGCAGATCGAGTACGCGATCGATGACGTCAAGTACTTAATCGTCGCCTATACCGAGATGATGAGCCGCCTGCGTGAGCTGGGCCGCGTGGACTGGGTGCTCGACGAGTTGCGTCCTTTGGCCGACGAGTCGCACTACCGCGCCGACCGCCATGAGGCATTCCGCAAGGTCAAACGCATCAACTCGTGTAGCCGCCATCAGCTGGGCATTGCGCGCGAGCTTGCCGCTTGGCGCGAGGACCGCGCCGAGCGTCGCAACATCCCGCGCAAGTGGGTCATGTCCGACGATACGCTGCTGGCCCTGGTTAAGCGCAATCCCGTGCGTGTCGAGGAGTTCCGTAGCATCCGCGGTACCGACCAGCTGGGGGAGCGCGACGTGGATGGCGCGTTGATGGCCATCAAGCGCGGCGCAAGCTGTCCGCACGATCGCCTGCCGCTCATGGTGCGCGGGCATCGCCAGATTTCGCCGGAGCTTGAGAGCGTGACGGATCTCATGTACGCGCTCATCCGCCTGGTTGCCGAGCGCTCGGGCGTGGCGACCTCGGTCATTGCCTCGCGCGATGACCTGGCCGACTACATTGAGCATCCTGAGCAAAGCCGTTTGCGCGAAGGTTGGCGTTTTGAGCTTGTGGGCTCGCGCCTGGACGATCTGCTTTCCGGCAACATGGGGTTGACGGTCAAAGATGGCAAAATTGAATTGCTGTAAGGAAGCCTAGCCGCTTGATTGGGTAGAATGCCTCCAACGTGTAATTCGATTCGGAGGAATTCGCATGCCCTATTACTATGGTTACGGCTTTGGCATCGACCCGCTGTACCTGCTGGTTGTCCTTGTTTGTACGGTGCTTGGTCTTGCGGCGCAGAGCTATATCAACTCGACGTACAAGACCTGGTCCAAGGTTCGCTCGGACGGCGACACGGGTGCCACGGTCGCTCGCCGCATGCTCGACGCCAACGGTTGCAACGCCGTGGGTATCAAGGGCGTTGCCGGTGAGCTCACCGACCACTACAACCCGCAGGATAACAACCTGTATCTCTCGGACGCTAACCGTTCGGGCGGATCGGTCGCAAGCGTTGCCGTGGCCTGCCACGAGGCGGGTCATGCCGCCCAGCGTCAGAGCGGTTACGCCATGATGAAGGTTCGCACCGCCCTGGTCCCGGTCGTCAACTTTACCCAGAACACCTGGACCATCGTGTTGCTCTTGGGCCTGTTTATGAACATCGCCGGGCTCACGACCCTCGCATTGATCTTCTTCTCGTTTAGTGTGCTGTTCCAACTCGTTACGTTGCCTGTCGAGATCGATGCCAGTCGCCGCGCCGTGGCGTATATCGAGCAGTCGGGCATGAGTTCCAAGCAGGTCAACGGTGCCAAGAAGGTGCTGACGGCAGCCGCGCTCACCTACGTGGCGGCGGCGCTCACCTCGATTATTCAGCTGCTCTACCTGATGGCCCGCTACAACAGAAACTCCAACCGATAACAAATTGGCTTGACAGGCGCCGCGGAGATTCTTGTCCCCGCGGCGCTGTACTATGTGTTGGACTTGAATCTGCGCAGGGTCGAAGCCCTTGTGCTCGATAACGAAAGGAGGCTGCGTGGCAGGCTGGAATCTAACCGGCAATGCCGTTTCCGCCGAGTTCGACGGTTCGGACGATCAGGAGCGCAAGGAGCTCAGCGTGAGCCAGGCAGTGGAGATCGCCGCCGGTGCGCTCGATGCCATTCCGCAGCTGAGCGTTCTGGGCGAGGTCACAGGTTTTCGTGGTCCTAACGCCCGAAGCGGTCACTGCTACTTCCAGATCAAGGACGACTCGGCCGCCGTCGACTGCATTATCTGGAAGGGCGCCTATCTCAAGCGCACCTTCGATCTGCGCGATGGCATGCAGGTGAGCTTTAAGGGCAGCTTCAATCTCTATAAGCCCACGGGTCGCATGAGCTTTGTTGCCCGCTCATTTTCGTTGGCGGGGGAGGGTCTGCTGCGTCAACAAGTGGCGCAACTGGCCGAAAAGCTACGCCGCGAGGGCCTGATGGACGAAGCGCGCAAGCGCCGCATCCCGGTGTTCTGCTCCCGCGTGGCGGTCGTCACCTCGCTTTCGGGTGCCGTAATCGACGACGTCAAGCGCACGTTGCGTCGTCGCAACCCGCTCGTCGAGCTCGTCTGCGTGGGCGCCAAGGTTCAAGGCGAGGGTGCGCCGGCCGAGCTCATCGAGGGCTTGCGCCGCGCCGCTTCCATTACGCCGGCGCCCGACTGTATTTTGCTGGTGCGCGGCGGCGGCTCCTTTGAGGACCTCATGACCTTTAATGACGAGGAGCTTGCCCGCGCAGTGGCGGCTTGTCCTGTGCCCGTGGTGACCGGTATTGGCCATGAGCCCGATACCTCGATTTGCGACATGGTGAGCGACCGTCGCGCCTCCACGCCAACGGCAGCGGCAGAATCGGTGGCGCCGGCTATGACGGAGTTGGCCGACGTGCTCGAGACGCGCCATCAGCGTCTGGGCGCCGCGATGGCTTCGATGATCGGGTCGGATCAGGTCGATCTGGAAATGCTCGACCAGCGCGGTCGTCGAGCCTGGGATGCCTATACGGCTCGTCTGGGCGACGCGCTCGATGCAGCCGCATGCCGCCCGTGCCTCAACGACCCCACGTTTATGGTCGAGCGTCGCGAGTCCGAGCTTGCCCTGACGGCCGATCGTCTGTCCGGCGCCATAACGCGTTCGGTTGGGGCCTTCCGCTCCAACTTCGAGCGTCTGCCCGAGCGCTTGATCGCAAGCACCTCAGGGCTCGATGGCAAGCGCCATGCGCTCACACTTGCGAGCTCCCGTCTGGAGCATCAGGGGCGCACGATGCTCAGCAAGCCTGCGTCCGACTTAGGCCGAGCTGCCGCGTCGCTCGATGCCCTGTCGCCGCTCAAGGTGCTTGCCCGTGGCTATTCCATCGCGTACAGCGATGATGGGGTGGCTACGACCGCCAAGACCTTTAAGCCCGGCGACGCCATCCGCGTGCGCATGGCAGACGGCAATGTGGCGGCAACGGTCGATGCGGTCGAGTAGGCCGCGTTACATAGCGATAAGCCTTTAGGAAAGGAAACAGATATGGCAGAGAAGACCCCGGTCGAGCAGCTTACGTACAAGCAGGCTTCGCAGGAGTTGGAACTCATCATCCGCAGCTTGGAGTCGGGCGATATGGAGCTCGAGGAGTCACTCGAGAGCTATACCCGCGGCGTCGAGCTCCTCAAGAGCCTACGCACCCGCCTGTCCGATGCCGAGCAGAAGGTCTCGGTGCTCCTTAAGGACGTCGACGGCAACGACGTGCTCGCCGACGGCGAGGCCGCCAACACCGACGACAAGCTTTCGTTCTAACCATCCCGACCAAATATAATTACCTTGGTCTGTGAGAAAGGAACCAGCCATGTGTGATTGCATCTTCTGCAAAATCGCCAACCACGAGATTCCCTCAACCGTTGTCTATGAGGACGACCAGGTCATCGCCTTCGACGACCTCAACCCCCAGGCGCCGGTCCACACACTCGTGATCCCCAAGAAGCACTACAGCGACATCGCCGACAACGTGCCCGCCGAGACCATGGGCGCCATGGCTCACGCCATCCAGGAGGTCGCCAAGGTCAAGGGCCTGGAGGACGGTTTCCGCGTCATCTCCAACAAGGGCGTCAACGCCGGCCAGACCGTCATGCACTTCCACATGCACGTCCTCGGTGGCAAAAACCTGGGCGAGAACCTCATCTGAGGACGCGTAGCCCGTCGACTTGGCTGCCTTTGGAGTAGTCTATGCAGCTTTCTCAACTCGAATACCTTCAAGCGGTAGCGAACTATGGCGGCGTGCGCAAAGCAGCTCGCGCCGTTCATGTGAGTCCGCAGGCCGTTTCGTCGGCAATCAAAAAGTTGGAATCTGAGTATCAGATTGTTTTGCTTGACCGATCGGCGGGTGAGGCTGTTTTGTCTTCGGCGGGCAGAGAATTTGCGCGTCGTGCACGCGTGATCCTGGCACAAGTCGACGATCTCAAAAAGTACGCTCAATCGAGGGACGACGGCGTCTCGCCCGACGGCCACTTTCGTCTTTACGCCCCCTGCCTTCATGGGCGGGGGCGACTTTTTGCCGAAAACTGGTATGACTCGTTTGAAAGCTCGCACCCTCATATTCACCTTGATGTGTGGCATCAGCCAACGGCTACATGCTTTGAATCACTTGTGCTTGGCATTTCGGATGCGGCCATCTCATTTGAGGAACCAAGGGATAGTGTCCTTTCTTCGAAATACTTGGGTGAAAAGGAGCTCAAGGTTCTTTCCTGCCCAGCGGGTCATCAATCCGTGGGCGCTATGACCGTTCGTGAGTTACTGGGCGGCAGGCTCGCTGTTCCCATTAATTTGTCACCCTGTCTCAATGCGATCAACCAATGCCCTGAAGCCCAGCTCGTCAATTTTCGCTTCCGTGATGTTGAATACGGAAGCAGGGCTCAGGCTGAGTTTCTTCAAGCCGGGGGATTGATATTGAGTTTGTCCGGGTCCTCTCTCGCATCGGATGGATCAGAAGTGAGTGAGTGCTCCATTGAAGGCTCGCGTGATGTAACCTTGCCTATCTACTTTTGCTATCGGCAAAATTCCTGGACTGATCGACACCAGACGGTTTTTCTGCACCTATTGCGTCATCTTGCTTCGCGAAATTAATTGGCTTCGAGACGTCAAGTGATTATTGACGCCTTGCAACACATAGCTGACAGCTTTGCCCTCATGCTTTTCCAAGATTCCGATTTAGATTGCTGACTCTTGGAGGGCGGAACATGAAAAACCGTACGGTTTTGCTTTATATGACGTTCGTTTTTCTGTCGAACTTCAGCACCATTTTGTATTTTCTGACGGTTTACCTTGAATTCGTCGGATTCTCGATGGTGGCGATTTCTAGCATGATGATTGCATATCAAGTGAGCAAGTTCATCCTTGAAGTTCCTACTGGCTATATTGCTGATAGGTTTGGACGAAAGACAAGCGGTCTCGTTGGCGTCGTGGGGATGCTTGGATACTACGCCGCCCTGCTTCTCGTCCGTTCTCCTCTGCTTTTAATCGGTGCGTTCGCTCTCAAAGGTTTTGCCGTTGCATGTCTGAGCGGATCCATAGAAGCGATTTACATTGACAGCGTCTCTCAGGACCAGCTCGTAAGACTTAATGTCGTTGAGCGATTTGTTTTCTATGCCTCTTATGCCCTCTCCGCTTGTGTGGGCGGTTTCATTTCGTCCGCTGGCGCGTATCTCATTGGGCTTTCGGTCGATATCATCACAATGGTGCTGACATTGGTTGTCGTTGTCTGTATTCCTGAGGCGAGAAGAGAGGGCGCTGCGGTGACACCTGGGCATGGAATGAGCCCGAAGATGATCGGTGCTGCTATTGCGGGTAATGGCATTCTTCGGTCAGCGTTCATCATGGACTGTTCTCAGGCATTTGCCTTCGTCGCCCTGGAAGACTTCTTCTCACTGTTGCTTGCAGGCCGCGGAATGAATGCCGTCGCTTCGGGCGTGACCATTGCGGTCCAGCTCCTTGCCTCCGCCTCCATAGGATTTATTGTGCCCAGTGTGATTGCTCGTGTCGACAAGGGCCGTTTTACGCGTATTTGCGGCATCATTCGCTTAGTATTGACAGCTTTGTTTTTGATTCCCCTTACTCCGGCTAATTTGCTGCCCGTGTTCTATGTGCTGCAGACGGTTGCGTACTCGTTGTTTGCCCCAATCAAATACTCGATTTTTCAAAATGCTGCCGATTCTTCGATGCGCTGTTCACTGATTTCGGTTCAAAGCCAGATGGTGGCGGTGGGTGCCATCCTTTTCTACCTGTTCAATGCTGCGTTGAGCAGCATCGCGGATATTCGAGTCATATTGCTTGTTGCGCTCGGGATTTCTTCTCTGGTGTATATCCCCGCGCTCTTTCGTCTTACAAGCCAAAGGCCATGAGTATTTAGGCACCGATAACTTATATATCAACGCAATAAACCCGAGCGCGAGGGCGTTTGGGTTTATTATTGAAGCGTATGTAACCTGGCGGCGCCACACCGCCTGTTAGTAGGGAGACACATGAACGTTCTGGTCGTCAACGCAGGATCTTCGACCCTTAAGTATCAGGTCATCGATACCAAGTCCCACAAGGTGTCCGCAAAGGGCTCCTGCGAGCGCGTCTGCTTCACCGGCGGTACCTTCACCCATGCTGCCAACGGTTCCAAGAAGGTGACCGAGAACATCGAGTTCCCCGACCACAAGGTCGCCATCGAGGTTGTCCTGAAGGACCTCGAGGCCAACGGCGTCAAGATTGAGGGCATCGGCCACCGCATCGTTCAGGGCGGTTGGTACTTTGGCGACTCCTCCCTCGTCGACGAGGACGTTCTCGCTAAGATCCGCGAGGTCGCCCCGCTCGCGCCGCTCCACAACAATCCCGAGGCCAACGTTATCGAGTTCTGCCTGGAGCAGTATCCCGACCTGCCCAACGTCACGGTCTATGACACCGCCTTCCACTTCAACATGCCCGAGGTCGCCAAGACTTACGCTCTGCCCAAGGACGTCTGCGACAAACTGCACATCCGTAAGTATGGCGCCCACGGCACCAGCTACCGCTACATTTCCAAGAAGGTCGCCGAGATGACCAACGGCGAGGCCCGCAAGGTCGTCGTGTGCCATATCGGCTCCGGCGCTTCCCTGTGCGCCATCGAGGACGGCAAGTGCATGGATACCACTATGGGCCTCACCCCGCTCGACGGCGTCATGATGGGCACCCGCTGCGGCTCCATCGACCCGGCTACCGTGTGCTACCTGCAGCGCGAGGGCGGCTACACCTTCGACGAGGTCGACGAGATGATGAACAAGAAGTCCGGCCTTTTGGCTGTGACCGGCGGCAAGACCAACGACTGCCGCAACGTCGAGGAGCTCGCCGCCGCTGGTGACCCCGAGGCTCAGCTTGCCTTCGACATGTTTGTCTACAAGATTGCCGCCAAGGCCGCCGAGATGGCTACTTCCATGTGCGGCATGGACACGCTCGTCTTTACCGCCGGCATTGGCGAGCACGCTCCGGCCGTTCGCGCCGGCGTGGCCGATCGTCTGGCCTTTATGGGTGTCAAGATGGATCACGCCCGTAACGCCCTGCGTGGCGACGGCGCTTGGTGCCTGTCCGCCAAGGATTCCAAGGTCAAGATTTTCGTCATCCCCACGGACGAGGAGTTCATGATCGCTTCCGACGTCGAGCGCATCGTCAACGGCAAGTAATTGCAAGAGGGGAGGGGCTGGACGACCGAGCGCCGTTCGGCCCCTCTTTTGTGCTCGTTGGGCGATATGCCTGATAGCTATTTATCAAGGTGTGATAACTTCTTATTAACATGCGGCCGCCTTAAGGGGTCTGCGCCGACCGTATCGCACTGCAAAGGAGTCTCATGAACGTACTTGTTGTCAACGCCGGTAGCTCAAGCCTTAAATATCAGCTTTTGGATACCGATACCCGCGAGGTTTTCGCCAAGGGCAACTGCGAGCGTATCGGTTCGGACATGGGCATCTTTGGCCACTCCGAGAACGGTGGCGCCAAGCAAACCGAGGAGGTTCCCTTCCCGGATCACCGTTCGGCTATCGCGCGTGTGCTCGAGGAGCTCGAGAAGACCGACTTTACGATCGATGGCATTGGCCATCGCATTGTTCAAGGCGGTTGGCACTTTAAGGATTCCGCGGTCGTCGACGACGAGGTCATGGCTAAGATTCTCGAGGTGGCCCCGCTCGCCCCGCTGCACAATTATGGCGAGGCCGCAGCAATCGAGTATTGCCGTGAGAAGTATCCGGAGCTGCCCAACGTGGCCGTCTTCGACACCTCGTTTCACATGACCATGCCCGAGGTTGCCTACACCTACGCCCTGCCCAAGGACGTGTGCGACAAGTACCACGTGCGCAAGTACGGCGCCCACGGTACGAGCCACCGCTACGAGTGGATGATGGCCAAGGAGATCCTGGGCTCGCGCTGCCACCGCCTGCTCTCGTGCCATTTGGGCAACGGCGCCTCGCTTGCCGCCATCGAGGACGGTGTATGCCGTGACACCACGATGGGGCTCACGCCGCTTGACGGCCTGATGATGGGAACCCGCTGCGGCTCTATCGACCCGGCTACCGTGTGCTACCTGCAGCGCGAGGGCGGCTACAGCTACCAGGAAGTCGACGACATGATGAACAAGCAGTCTGGTCTGCTCGCCATCTCGGGTATCTCCAACGACGCCCGCGACATTCGCACGCGCGCCTCCGAGGGAGATGAGCGCTGCCTGCTCGCCTTCGATATGTTCGCCTATAAGGCTATGCAGCAGGCCGGCTCCATGATCGCTTCTATGGCGGGCGTGGATACCATTACCTTCACTGCCGGCATCGGCGAGAACGACTGGTCGATCCGCAAGGCCTTCTGCGACTGCTTTGAGTGGTTGGGCGTGCGCATCGACAACAACAAGAACCGTGAGGCCGTGGGCAGCGGCCCGCAGGTCATCAGTGCCGCCGGTTCCGCCGTCACGGTCATGGTCATCCCCACCGACGAGGAATACATGATCGCCCACGACGTCGAGCGTCTGACCAAGAACAACTAACGCGCGCATTTACAAGTAAACGAAAGGCCTCCAGAGCAACAGCTCCGGAGGCCTTTTTACTAGCAGGCGGAAATACCAGTCCCAAAGTGACCATCGCCAGCAACGCTTGCGCCCCTAGCAACGGCACCCATCCATTCAGATCTTCAGCCCCAGCTCGTAGTCAAGCCGCCGTCCACTCCAGATGCCCTGATTGCTACGTAGCGGCAGGGACCCTACAGGGTAAAGCTCTGAAAACATTCCGCACTGATATTTTCTGTATTGAAGACGTCGATGATGCGCCCGTATACCATTGACGTCGACACCATCAGACGCGGTCCGCGCGGTGACCCCACATTCCGCTGGCGCCCACAGGGCTGC
>NZ_JBBNLV010000015.1:0-45975 GCF_040092295.1 Collinsella sp. CLA-ER-H9 | reverse complement strand
AACGAGGGCAGCCCTGTGGGCGCCAGCGGAATGTGGGGTCACCGCGCGGACCGCGTCTGATGGTGTCGACGTCAATGGTATACGGGCGCATCATCGACGTCTTCAATACAGAAAATATCAGTGCGGAATGTTTTGGGAGGTAGCCCAAACAGCCCCGGCGGGGTCCTGTGTAGTCACCCTTTAGGCGAAACTCTCCTAATTATTTGGATGAGTCGTTTACTTACTTGTACTGTTACCGTCTTCCCGCTGTTGTTGGGGTATGCTTTGTTCGTATGTAAACGTATGACATGTTGATGGGGGAGGGTGCTATGGCTCGCGAGGGCGCTCGTTCTAAGGATTCTGCTAAGCCTGGCATCAAGGAAGTTGCAGCGGTGGCGGGGGTTTCGCCTACTACGGTATCTCGCGTGCTTAATAATCGCGGCTATATTAGCCAAGAGACCCGCGATAAGGTCCATGCCGCGATGGAGCGCATCAACTATACGCCCAACGATATCGCCCGCGCCATGCTCAACGGTCGCCTGAATCTTATCGGTATGATCGTTCCCTTTGTGAGCAGCCCGTTCCATGCTCAGGTTGTGCAGGCGGTCGAGCGCACGTTAGCGGAAAACGGCTTTAAGATGTTGCTGTGCAACAGCGCCAATCGACCCGATCTTGAGCGTTCCTATATTGACATGCTCCGCCGCAATATGGTCGACGGCGTCATCGTCAACTCCCTCAATATCGGTGCCGAGGCATATGCCGAGATGGGCTTGAGCCTGGTTGGCATCGACTGCGATCTTGGCGAGGGCTCTGTCCAGATTGCAAGTGACAGCTATGGCATTGGCGAGCTCGCCACGCGCCGTCTGATTGATGACGGCTGCAGGCGTATCCTGTGCCTGCGCAGCAATAGCCGCATGCGCATGCCTGCCAATAAGCGTACCGATGCCTACCTCGATGTTGTTGAGCAGGCCGGTTTGTCCGCGCTTGTCCGTGAGGTTGAGTTCGTTAAGCCCGACGACGAAAAGGGCGCGGTCGTTGCGAAGATCCTCGATGAGAACCCCGATATTGACGGCATCTTTGCGGGAGACGATACGATGGCGGCCATCTGTCTCAACGTGATGAAGCAGCGCGGCTTGAGCGCTCCAGACGATATTAAGGTCGTGGGCGCGGATGGTGCCCGCCGAACTATGACGTTTATGCCTGACTTAACAACCGTACGTCAAGATATCGATCGCATCGGAGAGCTCGCGGCGCAATCCATCATCGCTCTTATTAACGGCGATAATCCCGAATCGAATATCAAGCTCCCCGTCGAACTCATTGAGGGCAAAACCGCGTAGTTCATCCCGTGCCAAAAGAATTCCTCAAACGCCTCTGATGACCGTTCACCGACATATGTCAACCGTTTGCCGACGACTGGAACTGCGAAAAGACGTATTGGTGTGAAAACGTTTGACATATGAAAACGATTGACATATCTTGCCATTGTACCGAGTTAGTATGTCGTGGAAAGGAAGTCTCGGATGCACAAGGTGTATTACCAGCCTGAGGGAATTTGGGTAGGCGACATCATGCCGTACGGCGAGGACGGCACGTTCTATCTCTATCATCAGCGTGACACGCGTAACCCCGAACCTTTCGGCGAGCCGTTTGGCTGGGCACTCGCTACGACCAAGGATTTCGTCAACTACAAGGACTTTGGCGAGAGCCTTGAGCGCGGCGGCGACGAGGAAGTCGACCAGTACATTTATGCCGGCACGGTGTTTAAGGTGGGCGACAAGTACCATGCGCTCTACACTGGTTGCAATCGCGATAAGGTCCGCGCACGTTTGATGAAGCAGGTTCTTCTTCATGCAACGAGCGACGACGCCGTCAAGTGGGAGAAGAACATCGCCGAGACGCTGCTTCCGCCCCAGGAGGGTTACGATGACCGCAACTGGCGCGATCCCTTTGTGCTTTGGGATGAGGAGAACGAAGAGTACATGCTCATCCTCGGCACGCGTGTGGGCGAGGACAAGCGTCTGATGACCGGCCGCCTGGTCAAGTTCACCTCCAAGGATCTGACCAACTGGGAGTTCCAGGGCGACTGGTGGAACCCGGGCCTGTACACCATGTTTGAGATGCCTGATCTCTTTAAGATGGGCGACTGGTGGTACCTCGTCTTTTCCGAGTACAGCGACGGCAACAAGACCCGTTACCGCATGTCCAAGTCCATCAACGGTCCTTGGATTACCCCCGCTGACGATTCCTTCGACGGCCGCGCGTACTACGCCGCTCGCACCGCATTCGATGGCGAGCGTCGCGTTCTCTTTGGTTGGGTTCCTACGCGTGACGAGGGCGGCGACCCCAGCTCTTACCTATGGGGTGGCACCTTTATGCCCCTCGAGATCGTTCAGCGTGCCGACGGAACGCTCGGCACCAAGCTCCCCGACAGCATGCTTGGCGCCTTTGGCGAGGCTAAGGCAGTCGAGACCTTTGAGCTTTCCTGCGAGTCGGGCAAGGTCGAGCAGGTGCTCGCCGCAGATGCCGGCTCCACCTACTTGCTCGATGCCGACATTGAGCTCGGCGGTAACGCTGCCGGCTTCTCGGTCAAGTTCGCCGAGGACGCCGAGACCGGTCTTGCCTATGAGTTCCGCGCCAACCTGCGCGAGGGCAAGCTCGAGTTCACGCCGGCTCCCCAGTACCCGTGGTTCCAGGTCAACAACATGGGCCTCGAGCGTCCGTTGTTCTTTAAGGGCGAGGGCACTCACCATGTGCGTCTGGTCGTCGACGACGACATCGCGACCATCTTTGTCGATGACGTTGCGCTCAACGCTCGCTTCTGCAACAAGCAGGGCCAGGGTGTGGCGCTTACCGTCACCGACGGTGCGCTCAAGTGCGCAAGCGCAACGATCGCGTCTCTGTAGCGGCAACGAACCGTTTTATGATTTAGAAAAGGAATGGAGAGGAACATGGACTACAAGACAGTGTCCCAGCAAGTCGTCGACAACGTCGGCGGACTGGAGAACATCGAGGGCGCCACGCATTGCGTGACCCGTCTGCGTCTGGTGCTCAAGGATACGAGCAAATACAACAAGGCCGAGCTCGAGAACATCGATGGCGTCAAGGGCGTGCTGTACAACAGCGGCCAGCTCATGATCATCTTCGGTACCGGTACCGTCAACAAGGTTTACGATGAGTTTATGGCTCTGACGGGCGTTAAGGAGATCAGCGCTTCCGAGGTCAAGGGCGCCGAGGCGGACAAGAAAGGCAAGTTCTTCTCGGTCCTCAAGGTATTCTCGGACATCTTTATTCCCATCATTCCCGCCTTCGTCGGCGCTGCTATCATCATCGGCCTTAAGTCGCTGATCGTTGCCAACGGCCTCTTTGGCATGGAGGGCAGCCTCGCCGATCACAGCGAGTTCCTCAAGAACCTCGCAAGCTTCTTTGCCATTATCGCCACCACGTTCGACTACCTGCCTGTCCTGGTTATGTACAGCGCAGTCAAGCGTTTTGGCGGTAACCCGATCCTGGGCATCCTCGTCGGTATCGTCATGGTTCACCCGAGCCTTATGAACCGCAACACGTTCGTTATGGACCCGACGGGTGCTGAGTACTGGAACTTTGGTCCGCTCTCCATTCCCATGGTTGCTTTCCAGGGCGGCGTGTTCCCTGCAATTCTGACCGCCTGGTTTATGGCCAAGGTCGAAAAGATTGCCCAGAAGTACATCCCCGAGGTCGTTTCGTTCGTCTTTGTCCCGACCGTTACCCTGATTCTTGCTAACGTC
This sequence comes from Collinsella sp. CLA-ER-H9, assembly GCF_040092295.1. NCBI lineage: Bacteria > Bacillati > Actinomycetota > Coriobacteriia > Coriobacteriales > Coriobacteriaceae > Collinsella > Collinsella sp. CLA-ER-H9. The sequence goes on along the minus strand of NZ_JBBNLV010000015.1, from coordinate 42,229 downwards.
GCCCTGTTCACCGTGTTCGGCCCGCTCGGTAACCTGATCGGTGACGTCCTCGCCGGCGTAATCGATATCCTGTACAACAGGATGGGCGTCTTTGGTGCCTTTGTCTTCGCCGCGTTCCTGCAGCCGCTCGTCGTTACCGGTACGCATCAGTTCATCCAGGGTATCGAGGCAAACCTTGTTGCCACGACTGGCTTCAACTACATCCAGGCCATCTGGTCGGTTTCCATCATCGCCCAGGGCGGCGGCGCCATCGGTATGTACCTCATTCACAAGAAGCACTCCAAAGAGCGCAACATCTGCATGTCGTCCTTTATCCCGACGCTGGTCGGAATCTCCGAGCCCGCTATCTTTGCTGCAAACATGCGCTATTCGATCATTCCGTTCATCTGCGCATGCATCGGTGCAGGCTGCGGCGGTGCCTTCGTCAAGCTCTTTGAGGTGCGCGCTATCGGTCAGGGTCTGACCGGCGTGCTTGGCCTGCTCATCGTCACGCCCGAGACCCTCGTGTGGTATGTGGCTGGCAATCTCATCGCCTTTATCGTGCCGATCGTCTTGATCTTTGCCTACAACAAGGCAAAGGGCGTGCCGACCACCGATGAAGAGGGCGCTGGCGCTGGCTTCGACGTTAGCTTCTAGTTGAGCCGTTCAGTGTAATCTGAGGATAAGTCCATTTGAGGAAGGGCGTTCGACTCGTGTGAGTCGAGCGTCCTTCCCCATAGACGAGAAAGTCAACGGCGATGTTAAATCAAAAAAACAAGGTGACACGCGCGGACTATGAGCAGTGGCGTGCCGGACAGGATGAGACGGCGGCCCGCATCGCGTCCGACCCCGATAGGCTTCTGTTCCATGTGGAGCCTGAGCTTGGCTGGCTCAACGACCCCAACGGTTTGGTTCAGATTGGTGATACGTATCACATCTATCATCAATACGATCCGTTCGATGCTGCGCATGGCGGTCCAGTGCTTTGGAACCATCTGACGACAAAGGATTTTGTGACGTACGAGAATCACGGCCCCGTGCTGTTCCCCGATTCCGATTTGGATTCGAGCGGAGCGTATTCTGGTTCTGCCTTTGTACGCGATGGCAAGATTCACTACTTCTATACCGGCAACGTCAAGCATTTTGACCGCGATGATTACGACTACGTGTTGACGGGCCGTGAGCAAAACCAGATTCATATGGTTGCCGAGAATCCCGACGAATTGGGCGAGAAGCGCATAGCTGTTGGGCCGGTCGATTACCCCGACGATATCGGTACGCACGTGCGCGACCCCAAGATCCTTGAACACGACGGTATCTACTACATGGTTCTCGGCGCTCGTACGAAAGACGATCGCGGGTGCGTGCTTGTCTATACCTCGCGCAATCTTGAGGACTGGAGCTATGCGACGCGCATTGAGTTGGACGAGAAGTTTGGCTTTATGTGGGAGTGCCCCGATCTGTTTGAGCTCGATGGCGAGCTTATTCTCGTTTGCTGTCCGCAGGGTGTGCCTGCCGATGGTTGGCATTACCGCAATCCGCATCAGTGCGTGTGGTTCTCCATCGAGGCCGATTGGGAGGCGCCGAGCTTTAAAATCGTCGGGCAGGGCATGCCCCCGATGGTCGATGCCGGTTTTGATTTCTATGCTCCGCAGTCCTTTGAGGATACTGCAGGCCGGCGTTTGATGATCGGATGGTCGGGTTGCCCCGACGCGACGGCAGAAAACCCGACGGTGGCGCGCGGGTGGCAGTGCGCGTTGACGGTGCCGCGAGAGCTGAGCATACGCGATGGTAAGCTCTGCCAGCGGCCGGCGCACGAGATTGAGAGGATGCGCGGTGACTGCGTTCGCGCGATAGGCGGTGAAACCGTTGAGGAGCCGGGCCGCCTGTTTGATCTTGTGGTTTCCTGCGAGGGCGCCAAGATGGTCGAGCTCGAAATCCGCAAGGGTGTCTTTGTGCGCTATGCAGACGGGATGCTTACCCTCGACATGGGTGACGAAGGCTATGGGCGCGACCAGAGGTCGATTGAGCTCAGCGAGCTTCGCGACCTGCGCGTGCTTTCGGACACTACGATGGTCGAGATTTTTGCAAATGGCGGCGAGGCGGCACTTACGAGCCGTACCTATTCGCCGGCGGTTCCGGCGATGGAGCTGCACGCCGAGGGCGCGGCATCGATGAATTTCTACCGCCTCGCGCATTAACCGTGTGTGGAGCACGATTGGACTTGCTGGGCGGAATGTGTCGCAGTTGCCGCAGCGAACTACCGTTTATCGCGTATAGCGACCGTTTGCGGAGTAAGTAACACTTAGTAATAAACCGTGTAGAATCTCAGATTAGCACGGAGTTTTTCCAGGGAGACGCTGTCCTTTGTTGTGTGCAAGGGGCGGCGTCTCTTTGGCGCTCTGCCGCCGTTGTGCAACAGTGCGGCGGCGCGTGCCATGTGTTGAAAAGCCAATGTTGAGATGGGTCGTGATGATAATGGGCAAGTACGTAATCGTGGTTGAGTCTGGTTCGGATGTGACGCCGGAGCTCTGCGAACGCTACGGTATCGTGCGCGTACCTATGCATGTCACGATTGGTGACGAGACCGTCGAGGACGGCTCGATCGATCCGCTCGAGATTTATTCGCGCTGCAACGAGTTTGGCGTGATGCCCAAGACCAGCGGCTGCGCGCCGGCAGATTTTGCGCACGTGTACGATCGCATCCATGCCGAGCAGCCCGATGCGACTATTCTGCACCTTGCGTATTCCGAGGCCACGACCTGCTCACACCAGTCTTCTAAGATTGCCGCCAAGGGTCGCGACTACGTCTACTCCATGGACACGCGTTTTGTCTCGGTGGGCCAGTCGCTTGTTGCCGTCGAGACCGCCAAATACATCGAGGCTCACCCCGATGCCACCGTCGACGAAATCTTTGCATTTACGAATTCCGTCATGGACCGTGTGCTGCTGGGCTTTGTTCCTACCGACCTAGCCTTCCTTAAGGCGGGCGGTCGTCTATCCAACGTGGCATTCCTCGGTGCCCATCTGCTCAAGATTAAGCCCTGCATTGAGGTAACGGGCGGCAAGTTCGTGGCAACCAAGAAGTTCCGCGGCTCTATGCTCAAGTGCGCCCGCGCCTTTATTGACCACATGGTTGCGAAGGGCGAGATTGACTACTCGCATATTGGCCTGGCGTATTCGGTAGGCCTTTCCCAGGAGCTGCGCGACGACATGGAAGTCTATGCGCACGACCTGGGCTTTAAGGACGTTACCTGGACTCAGGTCGGCGGTGTCATCTCGAGCCATTGCGGCCCGACCGCCTTCGGTGCGGTGCTCACGCTTAAGGCGTAAGGTCTGGCGTCTATCGATTTCTATTGCCTCAGCGGCGGGCGGGTTGCGATAACCTTCCCGCCGCTCTTGCGTAGGGCCAAATAGGACAACCCAATTGACCGCTAAACCGTTTCGCCATCATGCGTATGGGCTAGAATGATTCTGGCATTTATGTAGCTAAAACCAATGAGAGGCAAGGTAGCGGGAATGGCTGAGATGACGCTCGAGGGTGTGGACGCTCGTCCCGAGGACTCTGCGTTTGCCCTGGGCCGCGTACATTCGATTGAGACGATGGGAACGGTCGATGGACCCGGCATCCGCTTTGTGGTGTTTGTTCAGGGCTGCCCCATGCGCTGTGCGTATTGCCACAACCCCGATACCTGGTCGGTTAGCGGCGGCACCATGGTGACCGTCGAGCACCTGATGGACGAGTTCCAGAGCAACCATGAGTTTTACCGCAGCGGCGGTATTACGGTGTCCGGCGGCGAGCCGCTCTTGCAGCCCGCGTTTTTAGCCGACCTGTTCCGTGCAATGCACAACAACCCCGATGGCCGCGTGCATACCTGCCTCGACAGCTGCGGCTATGCGTTTGACCCCAACCATCCCGAGAAGTTCGATACTGTTCTCAACGAGACCGACATGGTGCTGCTCGACATCAAGCATGCCGATCCCGTTGAGCATAAAAAGCTGACCGGTTGCGATCCCGCACGCATTCTGGCGTTTGGTGATGAGCTTGCCCGTCGCAAGATTAAGGTCGTTATCCGCCACGTGGTGGTGCCCGGCATTACCGATACGGTTGAGGAGTGCGAGGCGCTCGGCCGCCTCATCGCTCCATGGCACAACGTGGTGGGCCTGGAAATGCTGCCGTATCACACGATGGGTGTCGTCAAGTACGAGCAATTGGGCATTCCCTATAAGCTCGAGGGCGTTCCACAGATGGATACCGCGCGCATGCCCGAGCTGCGCAACGCCGTCATGACGGGCATGAAAAAGCGTCGCGCGGAACTCAAAAACGCTATCGGCTAGCGAGCCATTTTCGCTCCCCAAAGGCACTCATTGGGGACAGACTTAAATGAGTGCCCCTGGGCACCAAGTTGATTGCCAAAGAGCTCCGTCAAGTTGCGGTGGAATAGTTCTTGTTTTTCGGCTTATGCCGCCCAAATAGGAACTATTCCACCGCAACTGCGTTTTGGGCGGAGATGCGCAACAGAATCGCGCCATTTGGATAAATACGCTTGTGGTTTCTTTAAAGACGCCTTAAACGCCGCTGAATATCTTTGGAAAGAAATGCCTGCTCGGTATTATGCTGCTCGTATATGAACGGTAGCAGTCAGGAGACCACGTGCGAAATAACGCATCGCGGGACGAGTATATGCCGCAGCATAGCAGCAGATATGAGACGAAGGGCACATCTTCGCGTGGCCTTGCCGACGCTCGCGTCCGCGTGACGAAGATTGCCGCCATTGGGATGCTAACGTTGGCGATTATTATCCTCGGAATTACCGCCAAAACCTACGCGTCGGAGCGAATGGCACACTCAGATGCGTCAACGGTACAGACGCAAAACGAGAAGGTTTCAAAGTCCAAAGCGTCGGCAGATCTCAAGACGAGACTTTCGAAGGCGGACTTCAACGATATCCCTTCGGGTGATACCGTTCAGGCCTTCTCGTTGGTGGATAACAAGACTCCTACCTTGGAGGATGAGAGCCTTGCCTTGCTCCAGGATGCCCTGAGTCGGGCGCAGGAGCTAGGCGATGTGGGCGTGGTGTTCTACGACCTGTCAAGCGGCAAGGGCGTGACGTATAACCCCGATGTCGAGGTTTACGGCGCGAGTAGCTACAAGGCGCTCTATGCGTTGTACATCTGCGAATTTCTGGTCGAGACGGGTCAGGTTTCACTCGATGATTCCCTTGGCACCTATGGTGGCTACAACATGGGTTGGCAGACGGTGCGCGACCTGATCGAGGCCGCGATCGTTAATTCGGACAACGATTCGTTTATTGCGTTACGCGCGACGTTTGACCGTGTCGGTTACGAGGATTGGATTGCCAGTCTTGGCATCGATTACGATACCGCACTCGATCCGATGAGTGATTTTCCCACCTATTGCCCGCGCACCTCGGCCAAGTTGTGGCGCGAGATGAGCGAGTATTTGAGCCGTGATACCGAGACGTCGCAATGGCTATCGGATCTTCTGGCCTCTACGACCCGGTCCTTTATCCGCGACGGCATTGCGGACGACCAAGCCCTGGTGCGCAACAAGGCCGGCTGGATTAGCGAGGATGGTTGCTATTCGACATGCGATGCGGGCCTCATCGATGTCGATGGCGACACCTACATTATGAGTATCATGACATCGATGCCATGGAGCGATCGCTCGAGCGAGCTGGTGGCTGCGATTGCTAAGACATTCTTTGATACCCGAGCTGCGCTGGCCTAACGTGTTCGTTTGACGAGGTCAAACAAAATGCTGGTACCATACCGTGGTTGAGAATTTCGTATAGGTTTGGGGAATGGCATGGCTACCATCGCGATTATCGGTGCGCTCGAAAAAGAGATCATGCAGATTAAGGAAGAGTTGAGCAACGTTTGCATGGTACAGGAGGCGGGCTTGAACGTTGTGACCGGCGGGCTCGACGGCCTGTCGATTGTCGCCACGACGGCGGGTATGGGCACGGTAAACGCTTCCGCCGCAACACAGCACCTCATTAGCAAGTATGCTCCACAGGCAGTTGTGTTTTCTGGTATCGCAGGTGGCCTGAATCCCAAGCTCCATATCGACGATGTCGTCATTGGCAAATGCCTGCGCTATCTAGATACCGATACCGCGCTTATCGCCGAGTCTGCACCGGGGCTCGAGGAGTTTGTCTCGACGCCCGCGCTGGTCGATATTGCCGCCGATGTGCTTGCTGAGCGTGGGTTTGTTGATGCTTCGACAAATGAGACCGCTTCGAACGAGGGTGCAAAGCAGTTCCTGGTCGGCACGATTGCCACGGGTAACCGCTTTGTGACGGGCGCCGCTATGCGCAATGATGCCATCGAGGCGACGCATGCCGATTGTGTCGGCATGGAGGGCGCGGCAATTGCCCATGTCGCAACCAAAAATGGTGTCGATTGCCTGGTGCTGCGTGCTATCAGCGATAATTGTGACGAGGCGTATGATGCGATTTGCGACCGCGAGTTCGATTTGTTCGAGTATGCGCGTGCCGCAAGCGATATCACGCTCGATATCGTTCGACGCATTGCCGCTGCGCAATAGCGCGTTTTTTGCAAGATCCTACGACCAAGGAGTGTCCATGGCCGATTCCATTAACTACCAGCTTGCCAAGTTCGTCGCCAGCTACGGCAAGGTTTCGCAGATCCCCGAGTCCACCTGTCCCGAGGTGAGCTTTGTTGGCCGCTCCAACGTGGGCAAGTCGTCCATTATGAACAAGCTCTTTGGCCGCAAGAACCTGGTGAAGGTTTCGAGCACGCCGGGCAAGACAAGCAACATCAACTTCTTTGAGGCCGACGACGTTCACTTTGTCGACCTGCCGGGCTACGGTTTCGCCCGTCGTTCCAAGGCCGAGCGCGACCGTTGGGCCGAGCTCATCGGCGACTTCTTCGACTCCGAGCGCAGCTTTAACCTGGTCGTGTCGCTGGTGGATATTCGTCACGACCCGAGCAAGCTCGACCATGACATGATCGACTATCTGCAGGGCAACGAGTTCAACTTTATCGTCTGCCTCACCAAGGCCGACAAGCTCAGCCGCACCCAGCAGGCCCGCCAGGCAGCTGCCATCAAAAAGCAACTCAACGTCCCGGCCGAAAACGTAATCATCACAAGCTCCCAAACCGGCACCGGCATCGACGAACTCAAGCGCCGCATCGCCGAAGCCTGCCTCTAATAAGTGCCCCAGCCTAGCAAGAGCCCTCCCCAATAAAGAGCCAAATTATCAGCCCGGCGCCCCTTCAAAGCGTGGGTCCCTGTAGACATCGCTCGCCACGTTGCCATAGGGCCACCCAGGGGCATCCCCTTAAAAATATTCCGCAGCACGAGGCCCGCTTATCCGCAGCTCCGAAGGAGCAGGATAAGCGGGCCTCAAGTGCGAGGACGTTTTTAAGGGGATGCCCCTGGGTGGCCCGGACAGACCGATCGGCGATGTCTACAGGTACTCGATTTGAGCGCCTTCCGTGTCGCACGTCAGAATATGCGTATCACACTTAGGGAACTGCTCGCGCAGCTTGACCTGCAGGAACTTTGCCACGATGGTGTCGTCGGTCACAGCCATAAGGGTCGAGCCCGATCCGCTGATCCAGATGGTCTTGGCGCCGCCGTTAAGGCAGGTGTCGCGCACGGCGTTGTAGTCGGGAATCAGACGGCGACGATAGGGTTCCTGGATGCGGTCGTCATTGGCGGCGGCAATCAGGTCGAGGTTGCCGGACTCAAGACCGCGCGTCATGCCGGCGATGCGGCCCATCTGCCATACGGCGGTGGAGAGCGGAACCTCCTGCGGCACGACCTTGCGCGCCTCGCTCGTATGCACCTCGTAGGGAGGAATCACGGTAATAAAACGCAGGCGATCGCTCACCTCGTAGCGCAGGCACTGGGGGAGCGAATCGGTCGGCGTAAAGGAGCAGACGGCGCCGCCCAGGATAGCGGGGGCGACGTTATCGGGATGGCCCTCGACCTCGGTGGCAATGCGGACGAGCTCGGCACGGTCGACGGTGTGGCCTGTCAGCGCGGCGGCGGCCATAATGCCGGCGACGACACAGGTGGAGCTGGAGCCCAGGCCGCGGGCGACGGGAACGTCAGTCTGAATGTCGATGGCGACGGGGAAGGCCGGCTCGCCCCATGCGGCCAGTGCATCGACAAAGCTAACGTAGACCAGGTTGTTCTCGTTTTGGAATTCCTCGGGGCAGCCCGTGATGGTGAGCTTGTCGGCGCGCTCGAAGGTGAAGTGCGAGTAGAGGCTGACGGCCATGCCGAGGGTGTCGTAGCCAATGCCTAGGTTCGCGCTGGTGGCGGGGACGGTGATTTTGATCATGGGAATCTCCTGGGCGGTCTGCCTGTTTAGTTCGCTGCTCGGGCAGTCCTGGCTCGCTCGGAAAGCACATTAAGTGCTTTCCGGCTCGTGCGGAACTCGCGACGAACTAAACAGGCAGACCCGCATGTCAGCTCGTCATTATCCCGGTGAGTATCTGATAAAAGAAGGTGCGCCGGCTTTCGCCGGCGCCTAGTAAGGGTTTAGTTGGTAGCCATCTTTTTTGCAGCCTGCTCTACGTAGTTGGCCATGTCGGCTACGTCGCAGACGTCTTCGAAGCGGACGGGCTTGGACTCGAGCTCGGCGAGCTGGACCGGGGCAACCGTGTTGGTTGCCTGCTCGAGCACGCGCATGGCCTCAAAGTCGTCCTCGGGAACGTCGAGGCCCAGGGCGTCGCAGCAGGCGCGCGGGAACTTGTAGGGGCTGGCGGTCGAAAGCAGCACGCGGGCCTTGGCGCCCTCGGCGGGAGCGACCTGCTCAAAGACGTGATAGCCGCAGGCGGTGTGCGGGTCGATCACGTAGCCGTTCGCGTCCCAGCAGCTCTTGATGGCAGTGCGTACCTCGTCCTCGCTGGCCCAACCGCAGCCAAAGACGCTCTGAATCTTTGCCAGCAGGTCGGCGGGAACTTCGTAGCGACCAGTCCGCGCCAGCTGCTCCATAAGGCCGGCAACGAGCTCACAGTCGCCATCGGACAGGAAGTAGAGCATGCGCTCCAGGTTAGAGCTGATGAGGATGTCCATCGAAGGCGAGATGGTCGTGAAGAACGGGCGGTTGCGGTCGTAGACGCCGGTGCTCAGGAAGTCAGCCAGCACGTTGTTCTTGTCGCTCGCGACGATGAGCTTGGCGACGGGCAGACCCATGCGCTTGGCATAGTAACCGGCCAGGATATCGCCAAAGTTGCCGGTCGGTACGCAGAACTCCACGGCGTCGCCGGCCTCGATGGCGCCGGCGCGCAACAGCTGCGCATAGGCGGCAAAGTAGTAGACGACCTGCGGTACCAGACGGCCGACGTTGATGGAGTTGGCGCTCGAAAGCACCGTGCCTGCGGCCTCCAGACGCTCGGCAAGCTCCTTATCGGCAAAGATGCGCTTGACGGCGCTCTGGGCGTCGTCAAAGTTGCCGCGGATGCCGCAGACGGCGACGTTATCGCCCTCCTGAGTGGACATCTGCAGATTCTGTACGCGGCTGACTTTGCCCTCGGGATAAAAGACGGTGATGCCCGTGCCCGGGGCGTCGGCAAAGCCGGCGAGTGCTGCCTTGCCCGTGTCGCCCGACGTGGCGGTGACGATCATGATGCGCTCGGCGCCGCCGTCCTGGGCGGAGGTGCGGGCCATGAGGCGGGGGAGCATCTGCAGGGCGACGTCCTTGAAGGCGCTCGTGGGGCCGCCAAAGAGCTCCATCACATAGGTCTGAGGGGCGTCGGTGCCCGGTGCTGCGTCGAGCTTGACGAGAGGCGTGACCTCTTCACTCGCGAACGTGCCGCGGTATGCCTCGTCGACACACGCCGAAATATCTTCGTCCGTGTAATCGTTCAGTAACATTCCCAACACATTTTGAGCGATTTCAAAGTACGATTTATCAGCAAGCGAGCTGATATCGACCTGCTGGGTGCCAAGCTCGTCCGAGACAAACAAACCCCCGTCGGGAGCGATGCCGGTACGGATTGCCACCTTACTTGAGCATGATAAAGTGCGTCCTCGTGTACTATGATAAGTTCCCATATAACAGTGCTCCTCGGATACCTTGGTCCCAATCGGTGAAACCATGGTATCAGAGCGCGCAAAACAGGTTTGCAGAGGCTTTTAGAAAGGTAACCTCCACGCCATGATAAAAATTGCCAAGTTTGGCGGCTCGTCGGTCGCCGACGCCGAACACTTCAAGAAGATCAAGGCCATCGTCGATGCCGACCCTGCCCGCCGTTTTGTGGTGGTTTCCGCCTGCGGTCGCCGCTTTAAGGGCGACACCAAGGTGACCGACCTGCTCTACCTGGTTAACGCGCACGTTAAGTATCACGTGTCGTGCGAGGAGCTGCTCGAGGACATCGGTCAGCGCTATTTTGATATCGCTGACGAGCTGGAGCTCACCTATCCCATCCGCGAGGAGTTCGCAGCCTTTGCCGAGCGCGCCCGCTCGGGCGGCTACTCCACCGAGGAGCTTGTGAGCCGCGGCGAGTACTTCACCGCTCGCCTGATGTCCGAGTATCTGGGCCTGCCGTTCCTGGACGCCGCGACGGTTGTGGCGTTCCATCACGATGGTACGCTCAGCATGAACCGCACCTCCGAGCTGGTGCAGGAGTACGGCCAGCAGGGTGGCTTTGTTATGCCCGGTTTCTACGGCGCGACGCGTGAGGGCCAGATCAAGCTGCTCGATCGAGGCGGTGGCGATATTTCGGGCTCGATTCTGGCCAAGTGCCTTGGCGCCGATCTGTACGAGAACTGGACCGACGTTTCGGGCTTCTATTCTGCCGATCCGCGTATTGTTCCCGAGGCTCAGCCCATTGCGCGCGTTACCTACGAGGAGCTGCGCGAGCTTTCGTACATGGGCGCAAGCGTCCTGCACGAGGAGGCCGTGTTCCCCGTGCGCGAGGCAGGCATTCCGCTGGTCATCAAGAACACCAATGCGCCGCAGGACCCCGGCACCATCATTAGCGAGACGGCTGACGAGGGCGAGGCGGAGCCCATCATTACCGGCGTGACCGGCAAACGCGGCTTTGTCGCCATCAATGTGGCCCGCGACCGCACCAAGCCCCGTGTCGGCTTTATGCGCCGCGCGCTTTCGGTCTTCGAGCGCTATGACGTTTCCGTTGAGCACATGCCCACCGGTGTCGACCGCTTTGGCGCCGTGGTGCAGGAGCAGGACGTTCACGATTCGCTGTACTCGCTTGTGAGCGACATTCAGCAGGAGGTCGAGCCGCTCGAGATCGAGGTTGTCGAGGGCCTGGCGCTCATCGCTACCGTCGGCCGTAACCTGCGCGGCCGCGCAGGTATCTCGGGCCATCTGTTTGGTATGCTTGGCCAGGCGGGCGTGAGCGTGCGTATGATTTCGCAGAGCTGCGACGAGATCAACATCATTATCGGTGTCGAGGAGAAGGACTTCGACCTGGCGATTCGGACCATTTACCGTGCCTTCTCCGACGAGAACGGCATTGTGAAGGTCTCCGACCTGGAGGCTTCCGCGCCGGTCGATCCCGCCCTGGCTGCGCTCCACAAGTAGCTACTATCTCGCTAGATTTTTGGGACTCGCCTCAAAAATCTACGGCGGGGCGTTTCGTTTCGGTTTCGTTTCGACGGGGCGGGTTTCGTGTCCGCCCCGTTCTTGTATACACTGACAACAATAATCAGCCTGCTCGGCGTGCGGGCAAAAGCCAAAACCTTTAAAGGGGGAAGCATGAAACAGTACACGGTTGCTATTTTGGGCGCGACGGGAGCCGTGGGCACCCAGATGCTCGAGTGCCTAAACGAGCAGGAGTTCCCGGTCGGCAAGCTCAAGCTGTTGGCAAGTGCACGCTCCGCGGGTAAGACCGTTGAGTTCCGCGGTGAGCAGATCGTGATCGAAGAGGCTTGCCCCGAGGCCTTTGAGGGCTGTGATATTGTGCTCGGAGCCGCCGGTGACGATATCGCGAAGGAGCTACTGCCTGAGGCCGTCAAGCGCGGCGCCGTCGTGGTCGACAACAGCCATGCCTTCCGCATGGATCCCGAGGTACCGCTGGTCGTGCCCGAGATCAATGCCGACGATATCAAGTGGCATCACGGCCTTATCGCCAATCCCAACTGCGCGACCATCATCGGCCTGGTTCCCACGTGGCCGCTGCATCAGCTCGCCGGCGTGAAGCGCATGATTGTTTCGACGTATCAGGCGGCTTCGGGCGCCGGCGCTCCCGGTATGGCCGAGCTCGAGGCTCAGCTGGTCGCCCTGGGCCGTGGCGAGGAGATTCCCGAGCCGCGCGCATTTGCCGCCCAGCTCGCGAGCAACCTGATTCCGCAGATTGGCGGCGTCAAGGAGGAGGGCTTTACCTCCGAGGAGATGAAGCTGCAGAACGAGGGCCGCAAGATCATGCACCTGCCCGAGCTGCGCGTGAACTGCACCTGCGTGCGCGTGCCTGTGCTGCGCTCGCACTCCGAGAGCATTACGCTTGAGTTTGAGCGCGACATTACGGTTGACGAGGCCCGTGCTGCGCTGGCTGCCGCTCCCGGCGTCAAGCTGGTTGACGATATGGCTGCCGAGGATGCGCACGAGCGCTTCCCCATGCCGATGGACACCTCCGACCAGGACCTGATTTGGGTCGGTCGTGTGCGCCGCGATATCTCGAACCCCGAGGCCGCGCGTGGCATCACCTTCTGGTGCTGCGGCGACCAAATCCGTAAGGGCGCGGCAACCAACGCCGTCCAGATCGCTAAGCTGCTCTGCGAGTAGCGGTTGACCTGTCCGGCGGGGGCCGGGCTTAGTTTTCAGAACGTCCTCGACCATGTGTGGCGCCTTGTCCTGCTCCTTCGGAGCTGCGGACAAGGCGCCACACTGGTCTGCGGAGTGTTCTGAAAACTAAGCCCGGCCCCGCCTGCGGCGACGCTGCTGTAAGCGGCTTGCGATGGGGCCGTTGTTGGTTGGGGCCGCTGGGCTGATGTGAGGGCACGTGGCCGTTGCGGGCCCTGGCCCCGGCGGCGGCCTCGGCGCTTCGCGCCTGCCGCCTTGGGGGACTGCGGAGCGCGGCCGGCAGCTGCGGCGCGTTGCGCCTGCTGCCTGGGGTGACTTTGGGGTTGGGGTGAATCGGGGTCTAATACTTTCCCGAGAAGTGAACGACCTTATTTGGACCCCCGAAGCATTGGCATATTTTGACCGCTATTTCCTGAGGTTTTGCAGCGCGAATCCTGCGGTTTTCTGGTCTAAAGATGTGGATGCTCCGGGGCTTCGTTTTTACTCGTTCACTTCTCGGGAAAGTATTAGAGCTCAGCTGATAGAGGTACCGCTCTGGCGTCGAAGCCCTGCGTCTTCTTCGCTTGATTGGGGAAAGCGGCCTCGCTTAAACAATTACGAGCCTGCCCAGGTGTATCTGACAGGTTGTCTGCACAGTTCGCGGTATTATGTTTGCGGAGTTTTGAAAGGAGCCGCTGGTGGTCACGACGACATTTGCTTCGCCTTTGGGCGAAATCCTGCTTGCCGCTGATGGCCGCGGTTTGACGGGGCTTTGGTTTGAAGGGCAGGAGCACTTTGGCTCTACGCTGCTCAAAGAGGATGCGGAGTATGTCGTAGGTGCCGATGCGGTTTCTGGTACCGGTGGGATGTCTTCGGTGAGTCCGGCAAATGGCGCGGCTTCTTCGGTGCTTGAGCGTTCTTGGGCTTGGCTGAATGCGTATTTTGCGGGGCAGGAGCCTCGGTTTACGCCGCCGTTGCATATGATTGGTACGGCGTTTCAGCGCGAGGTTTGGTTTGAGCTGCTTTCTATCCCGCGTGGCGAGGTCGCTACGTATGGCGAGATCGCCCAGCGTGTTGCCGCTCGACATCGTGTGCCGAGAAATGAGGACCCTGTTGTATCTCCCCGTGCGGTGGGGGCTGCGGTCGCTCGCAATCCCATTTCGATTATCGTGCCGTGCCATCGCGTGGTTGCCGCCGACGGCTCGCTTAACGGATATGCCGGCGGGCTCGATCGCAAGGAGTGGCTGCTTCGGCTTGAGGGCGCGTACGAGGCGTAACGCTCGAACACTTTGCATAACTAGGACGTCGCGAAAGGACGAGTCGCTGTCTTTTCGCGACCGGCATGCGTCCAAGCGCTCGGCATCTGAGCCTTAAGTTTGGTTAAGCTATATCCTGCGTATTTGAAAACGCGCAGGTTGAGCAGCTAAGGCTGCGCTAAGACGGCTGGCGGTGCACTATCATCGGCGGTATCGAAACCTGTATAGCCGTGCGCCAAAGGAACAACTATGAAGCTGATGCTTGCCGAGGACGAACCCGGCCTCTCCCGTGCCCTTACCGCGATTCTTCAACATAGCGACTACGAGGTCGATGCCGCCCTCGACGGTCTGACGGCGCTCGAATATCTGCTCGCCAACGACTATGACGCCGCAATCCTGGACATCATGATGCCCGGCATGGATGGCATTGAGGTGCTCAAGCGCACACGCGCCGCCGGTAAGCGACTGCCCATCATCATGCTCACGGCCAAAAGCGAGGTGTCCGATAAGGTTGAGGGCCTGGACGCCGGCGCCAATGACTATCTGACCAAGCCGTTTGCCGCCAAGGAGCTGCTCGCGCGCATTCGCGCCATGACGCGCGCCGCGACTGCGATCGATGCCACGACGCTCAGTGTGGGCAACGTGCGCCTCGATACGGCGGCTTGCACGCTTGTGGGTCCCTTGGGCGAGGAACACCTAGCCAATCGCGAGTTTCAGCTTATGGAACTCTTTATGCGCAACGCTGGCACGCGCATGCCCACCGAGCGTCTGATGCTCGAGGTTTGGGGTGAGGACGCGCCCGAAGGCGCCAACGTGGTGTGGGTCTACATCTCGTACCTGCGCAAAAAGCTGGCGGCGCTGGGTGCCAATGTGGCCATCCGCGCGTCGCGCAACCAGGGATATTCGCTTGAGGTTGTCGAGGAAGGCGAGCAGGCGTGAGCGTGCGCACGTGGTGTAAACGCATGACGGAGCGGTTTCACGCCGCCTCGAGTAGTACGGGGCGGGCAAATTCTGCTGACGCATTGGGCCGCCGCCTGCGTCGCAAGTTCATCCTGGTTGCCATGGGCGCCGTGACCGTGGTGCTCACGCTCATCATCGCCGGCATCAACATCGTCAATTATTCGCATGTCTGCAAGATGGCCGACGCTCGCCTGGACTATATCCTGGCGGGCAAGGACGGTATCGATTGGGGGAACGAGCCTAAAGCCGATCCCGGCCAGGATGCGGTTGCCGGCAAGGTTGCTACTGGTAACCGGGCGGCTGTTCGCGACGGGCGTTTTGAAGGCATGACGGCGGAAGCTCCCTTTGACACGCGCTACTTTACGGTGACGATTGCCGCCGGACAGGTTGCCGATGTCAACACGGCCCGCATTGCCGCGGTGGGTGCCAAGCGCGCCGCCAGTATTGCCGCAAAGTTGCATTCCAAGGGTTGGGTCTCGGGTTTTTCTGGCAATTATCGCTATACGACTGACGTTCAAGACGGTGAGACCACCTATGTGTTCGTGGACTGCTCGCGTGAGCTTGCAAGCTTTCATTCGTTTTTGAGCGCGAGCGTGGCAATCAGTTGCATTGGCTGGTTGGCAGTGCTGGCAATTGTGGCGGGCGCCTCGGGTGCGGTGATTCGGCCGATGGTCGAGAGCTACAGCAAGCAAAAGCGCTTTATTACCGATGCAAGCCACGAGATCAAGACGCCGCTAGCTGTGATCGACGCCGCCAACGAGGTGCAGGAAATCGAGAGCGGCGAGAGCGAATGGACGCAGAGCATTCACGAGCAGGTCGCGCGGCTGACGGCGCTGACGGAGCGTCTGGTGTTCCTGGCGCGTATGGACGAGGGTTCGGCCGGCTTTACCATGACATCGATCGATCTTTCGGAGGCCGTGGACAAGGCGGCGGCGCCGTTTGAGTCGGTGGCGGTTTCGCGCGGCAAGCGTCTGTCGACGTCGATTGCGAGTGGCGTGCGGGCCCATGCCGATGCTGCGGCGGTAGCGCAGGTGGTTGAGTTGCTGCTGGACAACGCCACACGCTACGCAAGCGAGGGCAGCGTGATTGAGCTAAGCCTGCGCGCAGACTCGCGCGGTGCGGGCAAAGGCTCGGCCGATCTTGTCGTATCGAATGCTGTTGATGAGCTGCCCGAGGGTGACCTGGACCGGCTGTTTGACCGCTTCTACCGCGCAGATGTCTCGCGTAACTCCAAGACGGGCGGCTCGGGCGTGGGCCTATCTGTGGTGCGAGCCATCGCCGAGGCCCATGGCGGGAGTGCTTCTGTCTGCGGCCACAGCAACCAGATTACCTTCATCGTCCGCTTCTAAAACCTGCCAAAATAAACCTGTCCCTTTTTGGTCGGTGGGAAATGGGTAATACTAAAGAGTTATCCGACCAGATTGGAATTAATCGATGGCTTATATCGAATTCAAAGACGTCATCAAAGCATACGGCGAGGGCGATGCCCGCATTCACGCGCTCGACGGCGCGAGCTTTACCGTTGAGCGCGGTGAGCTCGCCATTATCCTAGGCGCCTCGGGTGCCGGCAAGACCACGGCGCTCAACATCCTGGGCGGCATGGATACGGTAACCTCCGGCACCGTGACGGTGGACGGGCGTGACGTGAGCGCTGCCAACGAGGCA
Source organism: Collinsella sp. CLA-ER-H9 (assembly GCF_040092295.1). NCBI lineage: Bacteria > Bacillati > Actinomycetota > Coriobacteriia > Coriobacteriales > Coriobacteriaceae > Collinsella > Collinsella sp. CLA-ER-H9. Next base: position 25,623 of record NZ_JBBNLV010000015.1, on the reverse strand, counting down.
CAGCTTGTGGAATACCGCCGCGCCGACGTGGGCTTTGTCTTCCAGTTCTACAATCTGGTCCCCAACCTGACGGCGCTCGAAAACGTCGAGCTCGCAGCTCAGATCTGCCCCGATTCGCTCGATGCCGAACAGACGCTTCGCCAGGTTGGCCTGGGCGAGCGCCTCGCCAACTTTCCGGCGCAGCTTTCGGGCGGCGAGCAGCAGCGCGTGTCCATCGCCCGCGCACTGGCCAAGAATCCCAAGCTGCTTTTGTGCGACGAGCCCACGGGTGCACTCGACTACAAAACTGGCAAGCAGATCTTGCAGCTACTGCAGGATACCTGTCGCAAGCAGGGCATCACGGTCATTATCATCACCCATAACTCCGCGCTGGCGCCCATGGCCGATCGCTTGATTCGCTTTAAGAACGGTCGCGTGGAGAGCGAGACGGTTCAGCAAAATCCCGTGTCTATCGAGACGATCGAGTGGTAGCGCCCATGGACCAAGATCGCCAAAACAGCCAAAACCACGATACGGAGCACGCGGGTCGCGACCGGGAGTTCGCGACCTACCGCACCGCTCAAAGCTCAAACGATATGGTGCCGACGGTATTTCGCCGTGGCATCTACCGCACGATTCGGGGCAGTCTTAAGCGCTTCCTATCTATCGTGGTCATCACCGCGCTCGGCGTGAGCGTGATGTGCGGCCTTAAGGCGGGTTGCGAGGACCTGTGCGATTCGGTCGACGCCTATTTTGACCAGCAGAATGTCTATGACATTAACGTGCAGTCGACCTATGGTCTTACGCGTGACGATCTTGCGGCTATCCAAGAGGTCGACGGCGTCGAGACGGCCGAGGGCATCTACACCGAGACCGCCTACACCGCCGTGGGCACAACGCGCGAGCGCGTGGTCGTGCAGAGCCTTTCCAAAGAGAACATCGATCAGCCGGTGCTCGTGAACGGCGATTTGCCCGAGAGCGCCGATGAGGTCGCGGTGACTTCGAAGTTCCTGAAGGCTTCGGGCAAAAAGCTCGGCGATACGGTGAGCTTTGCCGCCAATGACGCGAGCTCGTCGAACCAAAGCGCCAAGGATCAGTTTGCCGCAGGCGATTACACCATTACGGCCGAGGTCCTCGATCCCACTGATGTGAGCTCCGACTCGACAGTCAACGCCTTTCGCGCTGCTTCGGCGGCGGACTATAAGTTCTATGTGAGCGAGGATGCCGCGACATCTTCTTCCTACTCCGCGGTCCACGTGATCGTCGAGGGAGCCAAGAGCCTCAACTCCTATTCGGATGCCTACACGACAAAGATCAACGAGGTCAAAGGCAATATCGAGAAGATCCGCGAGGAGCGCGAGAAGGCGCGCGCTCAGGAGCTGACGGTCGACACGCCGGCAAGCTTGGATGCGGCCGAGCGTCAGACCGCCATGCTCTTTGGGATCGAGCAGGATAACATCAACCGTATGGCCGAGGGCAGCGAGGAGCGCGTCCAGGCTCAGACCGAGTTGGACCAGCGCCGCGCCGCCGCCGACCAGCATTTTGCCGATGCCCGCGCCGAGCTTTCCGATCTGGGCGAATGCACCTGGTACATTCAGGACCGCGGTAACATCGCAAGCTACTCGAGCGTCGAGAGCGACAGTTCTTCGATCGAGGCCATCGCCACGGTTTTCCCATTTATCTTCTTTGTCGTTGCTGTGCTCATCAGTCTTACCACCGCCACGCGCATGGTCGAGGAGGAGCGCACGCTCATCGGCCTGTACAAGGCACTCGGCTATTCGAGCGGGCGTATTCTGTCCAAATACGTGGACTATGCGCTGTGGGCATGTCTGATCGGCGGCGTGCTCGGCAACATCATCGGCTTTGTGGGCCTGCCACTGTTCTTGTTTACGGTGTTCGACGACATGTACTCGCTGCCCCAGATGCTGCTTTCGTACGATATCGTGTCTTCACTCGTGTCGGTGGCGCTGTTTGCCGTGGGCGTGGTGGGCGCTACGATTATCGCCTGCCGCCACGAGATGGCCGAGACCCCAGCCTCGCTCATGCGTCCCAAGGCCCCGCGCGCCGGCTCTCGCATCTTGCTTGAGCGCATCGGCTTTATCTGGCGCCGCATGGGCTTTTTGAACAAGGTGGCAGCACGTAACCTGTTCCGCTACAAAAAGCGCGCTTTTATGACCATCTTCGGTATCGCCGGCTGCACGGCGCTCGTGATCTGCGGTATGGGCATTCGCGACACGTCGGTGGCGCTTTCGCCCAAACAGTACGGGCATATCACGCGCTACGACCTGCTGGCGGTCGCCAATCCCGACGATTTTTCGCAGACGTGCGCGGCATTGGATGAGCGCAGCGCGGCCAATGATTTCAACGTGACCGTGACCTCGACCCTGCCGATTATGACCGACAACGTCACCTTTACGTTTGGCGGCAAGAGCGAGACCGTGCAGCTGATCGTGGTGCCCGATAACCGCACGAGTGACTTGGGCGATTACGTGCGTCTGGAGGATGAGTCAAAAGAACCGCTGTCTTTGCGTGACGGAGACGTGTATCTGAGCAAAAGTTCACAGCTGGTGCTGGGGATTCAGCCGGGCGATACGGCTCACGTCCAGGATTCGTCGCTCAATGTTGCCAAGGTCAAAGTCAGCGACATTTCGCTTAACTATCTGGGCAACACGCTTTACATGACGCAGGGCACCTATGAGCGCGCGTTCGGTCGAAGCGCACGTCTTAACGGCGTCTTTGTGCTGCTTAAGGGTTCGTCGGCCGACCAGATTGCGTTTAGCAAGAATCTTAAGAGTGACGGTTGGCTTACGATTTCGAGTACGGCCGAGCATTGGGAAAACTATGAGGCGAACTTTACGATCATCAATTCGGTTGTGGTGCTCGTGACCTTCATGGCAGCGTGCCTGTCGTTTGTGGTGGTGTTTACGCTGTCCAACACGAATATCTCCGAGCGCGAGCGCGAGCTGGCGACCATCAAGGTACTGGGCTTCCGCCGCGGTGAGGTGCACCATTACGTCAACAAGGAGACGTTGATCCTCACGGCGATTGGCGCTGCGCTGGGCGTGCCGCTGGGCGGCTTGCTGGCCGAGAGTTTTACGTACATTTTGCAGATGCCGTCGCTGTACTTTGATGTCGAGGTCGAGCCGCTAAGCTACGTGCTCGCCGTGGTGCTTTCCTTTGGCTTTACGTTTATCGTCAACCTCGCCACCAATCGTACCCTCAACAAGATCGACATGGTCGGCGCCCTCAAGAGTGCCGAGTAGCCTGTTCTGGGATTCAAGTTCTAGCGAGCCGTTGACGCGTCCACAACCGCCTTTTTGTATAAACCGCCCCGCCAAATGCATACTTTGACGGGGCGGTTGCTTTTTGCCCACTGGTGCCCCAGGGGGCGGCGTGCAAATTCCGGAGTATTCAGCATCCCGGAGTCCGCGGGCGCGGGGGCGGGAGTGCAAAACTGCGCTGAAAGCCCCGATTCTGAGCCCCAACGCCTCTAGAGCCGCTCGTTTTTTACAGGATGCGGCCCATGGTGCCTGCCTTTCGCCCAAAATCCAGTATGCAGGCACCCTCGGCTGCTGAATACTCCCAAAAATGCACGCCGCATCCTACCCTAGGCACCCGTAGCTACTCTGCGGGTGCGTGGCCTGATAGTAAGTTGCGGTGGAATAGTTCCTGTTTGGCATAGCAGAGCCATGAAACAGGAACTATTCCACCGCAACATATTGAGAGGGCTCTTGGCTGTTATGCGTACTGACATTTGTCATGAAAGGGCAGGCCATTAGGGGGTTGCTACTCGTAGTTGCGGTAGGGTTGGGGCAGATTCTAACTAGAAATGGTGGTCGCTACCGGTTATTCTCGGCATACTCGGCTCATTCGATTACGGTCGCCACATGAAAGGAACCACTATGGATCTTGCGATGGCACAGCGCCTCGTCGATTGCCGCAAAGCTGCCGGTCTTTCCCAGGAGGCTCTTGCTGCCCAGTTGGGCGTAAGCCGCCAAGCTGTCAGCAAATGGGAACGCAGCGAATCCTCGCCCGATACCGATAACCTTATTGCACTCGCCGCGCTGTATGGCGTGTCACTGGATGAACTGCTGTATGGAGAAGCGGTTTGTGATACCGATGACTCGGCAGACAGTGACTCTGGCGCAGACAATTTGGACGAGTCTGAAGGCGCCGAGTCTTCTACCGAGCACGTGGATCCTGACGGCAAGCCACTTGTCGATATTTCTCTCGCACGCGGTATCCATGTTATTGATCCCAACAAAGGCGAAGAGGTTCATGTTGGTTGGAGTGGCATCCACGTGGCTAACGAGCGCAAGGGTGAAGAGGTCCATGTGGGGCCGGGCGGATTGCATATCGATACGCTAGAGGATGATGGACACAGTGTACATACCAATGACGACGGCACCGTCACCATCGACGGCGAGACGTTTTCCAGCTGGAAAGAGGCACACGACAAGCTCGACCATCATGGCAAGCATTTCCACACCAAGATCGGTCGCGCATGGAACGAGTTTCCCTTTCCTGCACTTGTCGTCCTCGCCTATCTCGCGCTCGGCATCATCTGCGGCACGTGGGGTATGGGGCTCTTTCTGGTCTTTCTGATTCCCGTCTACTATGCGATGGGCGACTTCATCGACCGACGTCATCTATCTAAGCTAATCGGCAGCGTCTATCCAACAGCCGCCATTGCCTGGTTTCTCTATATGTGGCTTTGCTTGGCGCAGCCCCATCCCGCATGGGTCATCCTCATCACGCTTCCCTTCATAGAGGCACTCATGTGCTGGTGCCGAAAGCAATGGAAGCGCCGCAAACAAGCCTAAGCCGTTCCAACCCGTCAACAATGCTTGGCCAACGCCGCTCGCCCCTTCCAAGTTGCGGTGAAATACGGACCGTTGAGGACCTTGGAGTGTCTAACAGTCCCTATTTCACCGCAACTCACGAATGGGGCGGGCAATTCCAGCACGGGAACTGGCATTTAACTCACTGCATGCCAAGAAAAAGGCCGATTTACTACGATGAACTCGATGAGGCTGACCACACTTATCTTTTTCGAAAATCGGCAAGCCATCTACCTGCGGTTTTACTTTCACCCTTTTCGGCATGGTCGAAGGCATTCGAATCATCGTAGTAATTAGGCGCATTTTGTAGCAAACGGTTCATTCAGGTTCATACTCGAAGAACGAAGGTCCCTTGATCCACGGTTGCGAGCAAAATACCAAATAGAATAGAGTCGTTTGGCAAAGTCCGCTTGTCGAGTGGAGGAAGCATGGGCGAGCTAGCTGAAAGCGACTGGAAGCTGTTTAAAGAGCTGCTCCCAAAATGGCAAGAAAGCTATATGGAAATGCTCATCGGCCAGTACATCGAGATACTGAACGGTGGCAGTGAAGCGTCCAGTAGATTTTGGGCGTTAGAAGAGCGTATCAATAGGGACAAGCTGTCCTCAGGAGTGCTTGTGAACGATATTCGCCGCAGCACCATGCATTACGAGATTGCCAACTTGCTTTCCGATAACGTGATCACGCTCGACGACCTTGACGGTTTCACCGAAGACATTAAGGGCTACGCACGACGTTGCATCGGTCGGTAAGAACGCTGGGCGGCATGCGCATCCACAGCCGCTGTACTGCATAAACCGCACCGCAAAATGCATATTTCGGCTGGGTGGTTGCTTTTTGCCCACAGGTACCCCCGGGGGCGGCGTGCAAATTCCGGAGTATTCAGCATCCCGGAGCCCGCGGGTACGGGAACGGGTGCACAAAACCGCGTTGAATGCCCTGGTCCTGGACCCCCAATGCCTCAAGAGCTGGTCATTTTTTACAGAACGTGGCCCATGGCGCCTGCTTTTCGCCCAAAATCCAGTATGCAGGCACCCACGGCTGCTGAAAACTCCCGAAAATGCACGTTGCACCCCACCCTAGGCACCCGCAGCAAGAAGGCGAATAGCCTCGGTCTCCTTAGTTACCGTAGGAGGCCCCAGGGCTTACCTCCCAAATCTTTCCGCAGGACGGAAGGACCCCGCCGCGCGAAGCGCACGGCGGGGTCCTGACATGTCCGAGGACGATTTGGGAGGTAAGCCCTGGGGCCTCCGATGGGGGCGGTTCCAGCCGAGGCTATTCGTCGCCGAAGCTGATGCCCAACGCCTTGGCCTCGCGCACCAGATCGCTCTGGGGATCGACAAACTTGAGCTTGCCGGCGACATCCTCGAGCGGCATATGGCACATCTTGCCGTCGCGCAGGGCAATCATGTAGCCAAACTCGCCGCGCAGGCAGCCGAGCGCTGCCTCGACGCCGCACTGGGTCGCAAAGATGCGGTCCTGGGCGTCGGGCTGGCCGCCGCGCTGCGTGTGGCCGGGGATGGCGACGCGGGTCTCGCGACCGGTCTTGGCCTCGATCTCCTTGGCGATGTCGTACACGATTGACGGGCTCGTGCGCTCGGCGAGCTTCTTCTTGTACTCCTTCTTGGGCAGCGCCGCGTCCTCCTTGGAGATAGCGCCCTCGGCGACGGCCACGATAGTAAAGCGGCTGCCGGTCTCCATGCGATGCTCGATGGTCTTGATGACGTTATCCATGTCGTAGGGAATCTCGGGAATCAAGATGACATCTGCGCCGCCCGCGACGCCGGCATACAGCGGAATCCAGCCAACCTTGTGACCCATGATCTCGATAACGAACACGCGGCCGTGACTTGAGGCGGTGGTGTGGATGTCGTCGATGCACTTGGTAGCGACGTCGATGGCGCTCGTAAAGCCAAACGTCAACTCGGTGCCCCAGGTGTCGTTATCGATGGTCTTGGGCAGCGCGATAACGTTGAGGCCCTCTTCGCGCAGGCGGTTGGCGGTCTTGGTGGATCCGTTGCCACCCAGCATAAACAGGCAGTCGAGCTGCAGTTTATGATAGGTGTGGACCATTGCGGGCACCTTCTCGACGCCATCGGCCTCGGGAACATTCAGGCGCTTGAACGGCGTACGGCTCGTGCCCAGGATGGTGCCGCCGCGGGTGAGGATGCCGCTAAAATCGGCGGGCGTCATGACGCGGAATCTGCTGTAGATAAGGCCCTGGTAGCCGTCCTCAAAACCATAGATCTCGATAGGTTCTTCGCTATTTGTCATAAGCGTTTTGACGATGCCGCGCATAGTGGCGTTGAGCGCCTGGCAGTCGCCGCCACTGGTAAGAAGACCGATCCTAAGCATGATGAATCCTTCCGGGCAAGTTATAACATGCGCATAAGTTTACCCCCGCACACTGTTGACGCGGGGGTAAAACGTGTTAGCTCAAGCGTATGGAAATGTAAACAACGTCAGGCGGGCGTAAGGTTGACGGGCCTGGCTCCTTACAGTGCGAAGGCGTCGACGTCGCCCCAGTGGCGGCGCAGCGTAATAGCGGCGGCGGGTTCGGTATTGTCAAAGACGACCGACCATTGCGTATTGCTGGTGATGTCTTCCGGATTGGGTTCTTGCGCTGCGGCACGCAGGGCTTCCCAGACAATCGTTTCGTCCTGGGCACCGACATGGGCGTCAAGAACATCGGCGATTGCGACGGCGCGCTCTTTACCATGGCCCAGCTCGCCATTCTTTTGGTTGGACAGCACTTCGTCGTCATAGCAGGCGTAGAAGTTCGTAACCTGGCGTACAGGAGTCGCTTTGAAAGCGCGGTCCGGATCGCGCGGGTCCCATTCTACTACGCGCGCGTCACCGGCGGCGTCGTTGATAAAGAAGTGGTAATCGCGTCCTGCCATGGCGTGCATGTCGTAGGCGAAAAGCAGGTCGACAGCTTCTTGCGTGGTGGCGGCACGGTCGAGCACCAGACGGATGGCGAGCGAGGTGTTGATGACGGGCCGTTGCGTGTCCTGGTCACAGGGCTTGGAATCCAGGGTGAGTACGGCAATGAACACGCCGCATTCGTTAACACCGTCGAGCTGGGCAAACGGGCCCATGAGTGCCGCGGCGCGTCCGGCGACGGAGTCAAGTGGAGTGTTATCGCCCAGGTTGTTAAGGGCGGCAAGCCCGATGGAAGCATAGCCGCCGCGTGGGTGATTGCGCACCAGCAGCGCCGAGGTGTCGTCCTTAAAGTCGTAATTGCGACCGGTGCGCACGCGGCCTTCGGCATCTACGGCGACAAAAGCGCTGCAGGCAAACTGGGGCGCCTGGACATGTGCCGGCACACCGGGCAGCACCTGCGCCACCACGGCATCGATGTAGGCCTGGTCGTCGCGCACGCCAGCGGCGATGATGCGATCGAGATCGTAGTCGTAGGCGATGTCGATTGCGTACAGGTCATAGCCATCCGCGTAGCCGGTCAAGCGTTTGAGCGACGCGGCGGACTTGATTTGCTTGTGATAAACGATACCGGTGGCAGCGGCAAGGCCGACGGCGACTCCCGCGACACCGCAGGTGATGGCAATGTTACGTGGCTTCATGACGGCTCCTCTCGTCCTGTTAGCGCAATTGTCGCAAAAGGAGCGCGGGCATGATGGCTCAACTTGGTGAGTGGCGCGGAATTAAGCACGGAATGAAGAGTGCGGCGCTGGCGTGGCGGGGTATGCTGGAGGGGACCATCAACCCAGCGAAAGGGGAGAGCATGACGGATCAGGAAACGCCCGAGCGCGCGCATGTGACGGCCGATGATATCGAGGCCGCCAACGACCTTATCGACTTTATCGAGGCATGCCCCAGCATGTTCCATACGGCGGCGACCATTATGGCCGAGCTCGACGAGGCGGGCTTTACCTACCTGCCCGAGAATGCGGCGTGGGACATCGAGCCGGGCGGGCGTTATTACACGCAGCGCAACACCTCGAGCGTTGTTGCCTTTAAGGTGGGCGAGGACCTGGCCGCGACGTGGGGCGAGGACGGTGTTGCCGGTGACTATCATTTTCAGCTCACGGCGTCGCACAGCGATTCTCCGACGTTTAAGGTCAAGGCCGTGCCCGAACTTGACGGTGCGGGCGAGACGCTGCGTCTGAACATCGAGGCCTACGGCGGCATGATCGACTACACTTGGTTCGATCGCCCGCTGGCGCTCGCGGGCCGCGTACTGGTGCGCGAGGGCGACCGTATCGAGAGCCGCCTGCTTGCTACCGAGCGCGAGGTCGCTATCATTCCGAGCCTTGCCATCCACATGAACCGCGGCGTTAACGAGGGCTTTGCTCCCAACCGAGCCGTCGACCTGTGCCCGCTCATCAGCGTCGGCGAGCTTAAACAGGGAGATTTTGACGCACTGATCGCTGACGAACTGGACGTTGAGCCCGAGCAGATTCTGGGTCGCGACCTGTTCCTGGTCAATCGTCAGGATGCGCGCATTTGGGGCTGGGCCGACGAGTTTATCTCGACGCCCAAGCTTGACGACCTGGCCTGCGCCTATACCTCGCTGCAGGCATTTTTGGGTGCCGAGAATGCGCATGACATCTCGGTCTTCTGCTGCTTTGATAACGAGGAGGTTGGCTCCGAGACCAAGCAGGGCGCCATGTCGACGTTCTTGGCCGACGCGCTGCGCCGCATCAACGGATCGCTGGGCTTTGACGACGAGTCGTACCATCGCGCACTTGCCGCCTCGATGCTTGTGAGCTGCGACAACGCGCATGCCGTGCATCCCAACCACGCCGAGAAGTGCGATGCCCGCAACCAGGTTGTGCTCAACGGCGGCATCGTCATTAAGGAAGCCGCCAACCAGCACTACTGCACCGATGCCTTTAGCCGCGCGGTGTTCCAGGCCATCTGCGATGACGCCGACGTACCCACACAGGCCTTCGCCAACAAGAGCGATATGGCCGGAGGCTCCACACTCGGCAACCTGTCCAATATGCAGGCGAGCATGCATGCCGTGGACGTGGGCCTGCCGCAGCTGGCCATGCACTCAAGCTACGAGACCGGCGGCGTACGCGACGTGATGTACGCCATCCGCGCCCTCACCGCCTTCTACGAGCGCGACCTCCATATCAACGGAGCCGAAAGCGCGGAGCTCTAAAACCTGCCAAAGAGGGATGTTGATTTCGGCAGGTTTTATCTGGGCAAATGCAAAGGGTGAAACCGAGTTAGATCTGTGATACGTGGCCGCCGAGGTGCAGTGTGCCTCGGCGGCTTTTTGTGTACAGAGTACGGCTAATGCTTATAAATGCTATACATGCTTTACGTATTTACCATAGAGTTTTATGATAGTTTTGAAGTATTAAGGAGGGGTCATGACCACAACAGCCGCTCAGATCAACGTGCGTCTCGATGCCGATCTTAAAAGGAGTGGGGACGCCGCTCTCTCCAGGGCCGGTATGACGCCGAGCCAAGCGGTGCGTGCGCTCTGGCAACTTGCGGCATCTCTGGCTGATCGGCCCGGCGCGCTCGAGGATATCCTGCTGCCCAGTCGTGCCCGGGCGGAACAGCGCGAGCGCGAAAAGGCCGCCAAACGTAAGCTCGAGCTCATGGATCAGGGGTCGAAGCTGTTCGCTGCCGCTTGCCGTGAGTCGGGAATCGATATGGTCAGGGCTCAGCCATCGGACGACGAAGAGCTCAAACGGAATGCCTATGCGGATCGCTATGGCGAGGAGATGAGCTGGCTGTATGAGTGAGGCTCCAAGGCGTATCTTGGTTGACACCAACGTGTGGCTCGATTACTTCATTCCCTCACGACGTGGTCGTTCGGTGGCGATTGAGTTTTTACGCGATGCATGCACGGCGCAGGTGGATTTGCTGTATGCGGCGACATCGTCCAAAGACCTGTTCTATTTGATTTCAAGCGAACATAAGGCATGGTATCGGCGCGAGCATGGCTCACTATCCCAAGATGCCGCCGTGGCGGCGACATCACTTGCATGGGATTGCCTCGACGTGTTGTCGCAACTTGCCACGCCGGTACCCTGCGACCTGAGTGACATATGGATGGCGAGCAAGCAGCGTAATCTCCATAGCGATTACGAAGACGATTTAATCATTGCGGCAGCGATGCGCTCCCAAGCAGATTTACTGGTCACCAACGATGTCAAACTCTGTTCACACGCGCCTGTCGCAGCAATGAGCGTAGAAGACGCAAGAAGCTATCTAACAACGCTTAAATAGCGCTAGACCCCTTTGGTCGAATAATGGTCAGCGAGAGCCCACAGGTAGGGCCGCGCCAGCAAAGCGCCGCAGGTTGGCCAAACGGCGGGCTCGCAGCGTCGGCTCATTACGCCGTTTGTAAAACGGCGTAATTCTTAGTGTTCGATCCAACGGCGGAGCGTCTCACCCGCTTGCAGATGACGCAAGTTCTCCGCGGCAATGTCGACCACATTGTTGAGCGTGGCCTCCAAGTGGAACCAGCCCGAGATATGCGGTGTGATGAGCATGTTGGGCGCATCCCACAGCGGGCTTGTCGCGGGCAGGGGCTCGGGGTCGGTGACGTCGACCGCGGCGCCGGCGAGATGTCCCGACTCCAAGGCGGCAACCAAGTCGTCGGCGACCACAAGGTCGCCGCGGCCGCCGTTGGCAAAGAAGGCGCCCGGCTTCATCGCGGCGAAGAACTCGGCGTTCGCCAGGCCGCGGGTCTCGGGTGTGCTCGGCATAAAGGATGCGACGATGTCGGCCTCCGCCAAGCGCTCAGGTAGGGCGTCCATGCCGTCCATGTCCTCAAACACAATGGGGTAGACGAGCGGATGGCGCTTGATGCCGCGGACGTGCGCACCCATGCTGCGGCAGAGCGTGGCAAAGTGGCCGCCAATGTCGCCCGCGCCCAGCACCAGCACGTTGGCATTTTTGAGCGAGGTAACCGGCCCCAAATCCTCCCAGCGATGCTCGCGCTGCAAATCGTGATAGCCGGGCAGGCGCTTCATCATGGAAAGGACCATGGTAAACATGTGCTCGCTCACGGCCTGACCGTAGGCGCCGATCGAGCAAGACAGCTTAGCTTCAGCCGGCACGGTGCCGGCGGCCAAGTAATCGTCATAGCCGGCGGTCTGCAATTGCAACAGCTGGAGATGCTCGCATGCCGTGAGCATGCCAGGGTCGATGTTGCCCAGGATCACGTCGGCATCGGCGACCTGTTCACGTGTGGCGGCGTCGGCGCTCGTGTAGATAAAGTCCTCGCCTGGAGCGCTCGACTCGAGGATCGCACGATGGCGGTCGTTGACAGGCAACAAAACCAGGATGTTCACAAGCAGTCATCTCCGCTCAGCCTGCCAAAAAAGGACAGGTTTATTTTGGCAGGTTTTATCAGGCAAAACGTTCAAATAAAACGCCGGATGCAAAGCGGGTTTGCCCGTCAGCATCCGGCGCATCTGCGGCTACCAGCTCAGCAGCTCGTAGCCGTCCTCGGTCACCACGAGCTGTACCTCGCACTGAGCCGAATCGCTGCCGTCCTTGGTGCGCACGCACCAACCGTCACCCTTGCTAATCTTAATGTCGGGCGCCCCGGCGTTGACCATGGGCTCGATGGTAAAGACCATGCCCGGAGCCATGATGGTGTCCACATCGGGCGCCTCGGTGGTAAAGCCCACAAACGGGTCCTCGTGGAACTCCTTGCCAATGCCGTGTCCGCCGTACTCGCGCACCACGCTAAAGCCGGCGTCCTCGACCGTCTTTTGCACGGCTTCGGCCATAACGGAGAGCGGCAACCATGGCTTGACGGCTGCCAAGCCCGCTTCCACGCTGGCGCGGGTGACCTCGACCAGGCGCTGGCGCTCGGCAGAGACCTCACCGATGCAGAACATGCGGCTCGAATCACTAAAGTAGCCGTCCAGGATCGTGGAGCAGTCGACGTTGATGATGTCGCCCTCGTGCAGCACGTCCGTATCGCAGGGGATACCGTGACAGACCACGTCGTTGATCGAGGTGCATACGCTCTTGGGGTAGCCCTCGTAGTTGAGGTCGGCCGGCGTGCCGCCGTGCTCGACGGTGTAGTCGTAGATCATCTGGTCGATCTGGTTGGTGGTCATGCCCGCGGCGATGTGCTCGCCTACGTAATCGAGCACGCCCACGTTGATGGCGGCCGAGCGCTTGATGCCCTCGATATCGGCGGGCGTCTTGTAGAGCGTGCGGGGCAGAACCTCCCAGCCCTCTTCCCACAAGCGCTCGAGGCGCTCATCAAAGGTGCTATGGCATTTCTTATATTTTTTGCCGCTGCCGCACCAGCAAGCGTCGTTGCGGCCGGGCACGGGTCCTTTGTCAAACATGGCTAACTTCCTTTCATCCGCAGCTAGTATAGCCCACTCACGCGTCTATAAAAGTTGCGGTGATATAGTTCCGATTTAAGCGGTTTAACAGCACAAATAGGAACTATATCACCGCAACTGATGGGGCGGGATGGCGGGCACTGGCTGCTGCGTGGTTTTGCTAGTAGCTCACCTGGCAGGGGATGCCGAGGGCGCGCACGCGTGCGGCGATCGTGTCGAGTGCCTCGGGCGCTGCTTTGGCAAGGCCGGCGACCGGTGTCTCGCGCGCCACCGTGTAGATGGTCGTCTCCTGCGGGCGAATGCGCTCGAGCGCCGCGAGCCAAGGGCCGACGTACTCCTCGCCGGTGTTATCGAGAGACTTGCCCCGGTGCTCGCCGGTCAAAAAGATCGTCTGGATAATGACGCGGCCGTTAAAGCTCGCGAACGTCTCGATCTGGTGCTCTACATCGTAGGGGCCAACGGGCTGGTCGAGCAGCTGGATAAAAGCCGGGTCGACCGTATCGAGCTTGAGGATGTTGTCGTCGACCATCATGAGCGCATCGTGTACCTGGGGACGGTCGGCGCGCGTGCCGTTGGAAAGCACGGCAATCTTGGTGTTTGGGGCCAGCTCGTCGCGCAGCGCGACGGCGCCGGCGATGGCCTGCGGAAACTCCGGTGCGGCGGTGGGCTCGCCGTTGCCTGCGAAGGTGATTACATCGGGGAGCTTGCCCTCGGCTGCCATCTCGCGCAGCTTTACCTCGAGCGCGTCGAGTACCACGGCAGCTGTGTTGTACGGCTCATGGCAGGGGCGCTCAGCGTTGAGACCGTTTTCGCAGTAAATGCAGTCGAACGTGCAGATTTTGCCGCTGGCCGGCATCATGTTGACGCCGAGCGAAAGGCCCAGGCGACGGCTGCGAACGGGCCCAAAGATGGGGCCGGCATTCAAAAACGTAGACATAGGCATATGCTCCTCAAGACAATTGTGCCTAAGCATAGCATCGGCTCCAAAGCAAGGTGTGGGCTCTTGCTTTACAAGTTTCGTTTTTTCACGTCGCTCATTATGCCGTGCCATGAAAAGCCTCGGGTCGGGTACAGTTAATCTGTTAACAAGTCGTAAGGCAATGCGGGTCCATCCAATCGTACTGACGTGCAACTGGATGGGCGTTGATGATGGGAACACAGTATGGATTTTACGGTCGAGAATGCGGGCACTACGATCGCCTGCCGCGAGTATGCCGGCCCGGTTGTATCGTCCGATGCACCCGCCTTGGTTTGCGTGCACGGTGCGTGCGTCGACGGTGTCTTTTTTGACGGCATCGCCCGCGAGCTCGCCTGTGACTATCGCGTCATTACCTACGACCGCCGCGGTTGCGGCGAGAGCGGCGACGCTGCAGACGGACGCTACGACCTCGCCGCCCAAGCCGCCGACCTGCAGGTCGTTATCGAGCATATTGGCGCTCCGGCAAACGTGCTCGCGCACAGTGCCGGTACGTTGGTGGCCCTGGAGCTTCTCCGTGCAAACCCCGCCATAATCTCGCGTGCGATTCTGCATGAACCCGCCGTGACGGATGAGGGCGCCGGTCTGGGCGCGGCCCCGGTTTTGCTCGAGATGATCGCCGCGGGAAAGGTCTCCAGGGCATTACGGGCCTTCCTGGGCGCCATCGGCGATTCGGACCCTGAGGCCCCCAAGTTAACCGAGGCGGAAGCCAAGCATGCCCTGCGCAACGGCCGCAGTTTCATGGCGAACGAATACGGGATTACTATGACCTGCGTTCCCGATTGGGATAGCGTCCGTGCGTCGAAAACGGTGGCCGCCGTGCTCCTGGGCGAGCTCTCGATTGGCACGCCTCGCGAGGCGGGCACGAGGGTGGCGGCTGAGCTTTTGGACTGTCCGCTCGTAATGGTTCCCGGCGCGCACAACGGCCTGCGCGATCGCCCGGGAGCGGCTGCCCAGACTGTCCTTGGCATCCTGGGGCTCTAACACCCGCAATAGCCAAAGCAGACTTCACCCGCAAACGTTTCGGCCGTGTTAACAAATGTGCTCAAAACCTCACGTCTGCGGCTTTAATCGCGCCGTCTGCCAACTCATAAAAATGTAACAGCATTCACGTGCTTACCTGCATCGACAAGGTGTTACCCTTGTAACATTTGGAACCCACCGCCACCATGCGAAACTATCGAAAGGGCCCCATATGCTCAATAATCACGAGGTCAATCTAACCGACGAGGAGGCTGCCGCCGAGGTCGCCCGTGTCGCGAAGACCTACCCCGTGGTACGTTTACTGTCGGCCGATCAGATTAAGAGCGAGCCTAACTGCCTGCTCGCCGGCGATCGCTGCCCTTGTTTGCGCCAGGCAAGTCTTGAGGCCTTGACAGATTCCGATGAGGTGTCGGAGCAACTGCTCAACGATGGCGTTGAGTACCGTGCCCATCTGCGCCCTCTGAAGGTCGAGGGCAAGCCTCATGTCCTGCTGATGGTGCGTCCGATCGATGGGCAAGAGGCTGCAGAAGAGGACCTTGTCTACACCGACGTGCTGACGAGCGTGCATAATCGCCGGTATTACGAGGAAAAGCTCCGAAGCGCCCGCATGAATGCCGGCGTTGCGATGATCGACCTTGATGATTTTAGGGTCTTCAACGATACGTGTGGCCGTCATGCCGGCGACCTTGCGCTCGGTGCTGTGGCGACAGCCATGCGCAGCGGAATCCGTTCGACTGACGAGCTTGTGCGCTATGGCTGCGACAAGTTTGTGGTTGTCATGCCCAATATTCCCTCCGATGACTTCACCCGTCGCCTGCATCAGGTGTCCGATGCCGTTCGTTCCACGATTATTCCGGGCCATGAGTACGTGAGCTTGACGGCATGTGTTGGTGGCGTTCGCATTCATGGCGAGACGGTCGATGAGGGCGTTGGCCGCGCTGTCCAGTTACTGAGCCGCGCTAAGGCAAAAGCCGGTACGGTCGTGACCGATGCCGATTCCATCGAGGCCTTCCAAAGCGAAAGGCCTTTGGTGCTTATTGTCGATGACTCCGAGATGAACCGAGTCATTCTCAGCGAGATGCTCAAGGACGAATATTGCATCCTCGAGGCCGATAACGGTCGTGCGGCGCTCGACATTGTCGACCGCTATGGCGATGAGTTGTCGCTCGTGCTGCTGGACATTGTCATGCCGGGCATAAGCGGCTTTGAGGTGCTGGCCGGTCTGTCGCGCCGATCGGTTGGTGACAATCTGCCTGTCATCATGATTTCGAGCGAAGACTCCGATGATATGGTTCTGCGCGCGTACGAGCTAGGCGCCTCGGACTATATCAACCGCCCGTTTGACTCCCGTGTCGTGCGCCGCCGTGTAAGCAACACCATCCGCCTATACGCCAAACAGCGCCGCCTGACGAGCCTGCTGTCCCAGCAGTACAACGAGCGTGTCAAGAACAGTCGCATGCTCATCGACATCATGGCTGGCGTCATGGAGCTTCGCAACGGCGAGAGCGGCAGGCACGTTACGAACATCGAAAAGCTGACCGAGCTGCTGCTTGGCTGTCTGGTCCAGCGTAGCGACACCATTTCCCTTGACAATGAGGAGCGCTCCACGATTGCCCTGGCTTCGGCGCTGCACGATATCGGCAAGATGTCGATTGACGATGCGATTCTCAACAAACCCGGGCGCCTTACGCCCGAGGAGTTCGAGATTATGAAGACGCATACCACAATCGGCGCCGACATGCTGCTTGAGCTGGGTAGCCATCACGCCGGCAATGCGCTTATGGAATATGCGTACCAGATTGCGCGTTGGCATCACGAGCGCTGGGACGGCAAGGGTTATCCCGATGGCCTTAAGGGCGACGAAATTCCCATTGCCGCACAGGTGGTTTCGGTGGCCGACGTGTACGATGCTCTGACGAGCGTGCGCGTGTACAAGGACGCTATCCCGCACAAGGAGGCAATTCAGATGATCCTGGACGGTAAGTGCGGCACCTTTAACCCGCTGCTGCTCGATTGTCTGCTCGAGGTGCAAGACCAAATTGCCGAGACGTTGGCACGCCCCGCTGACGTCGTCGCGTTTCCCACGATTTAGTTTGACCAAAGGAGTTTTAATCCATGATTTCCATGCGTGAGGCGTATGAGAAGATCGGCGCTAATTATGATGACGCGTGCGCTCGGCTGATGGGCGAGGAAATGCTTGCCCGCTTTGCCCTCAAGTTTTTGGATGACGAGAGCATGGACAAGCTGGAGGCCGCCATGGCGGCAGGAGACGCCGAAGGTGCGTTTATGGCAGCGCACACGCTCAAGGGCGTGAGCCAGAACCTGGGATTCGATAATCTGTACGAGCCGGCGGTCGTGGTGACCGAAGCGCTGCGCGGTGCCGGCTCCGTTGACGGCGCTCGCGAGGGAATGCATGCGCTGCAGCAGCAATATGCAGCTACGATGTCGGCCCTGCGCGAGGTGGCCGAGTAAGAGGCTGTGAGCCTTGATGACTATGAGAGTGGATAATTTCCCGTTTTAGGCCCGGTGACGGGGAACTGCGGACGATTTCCTGGACCGTCACGCGGCCCTTCCCAGCGCGGCGCGGAACTCGGCCGGCGTGCGGCCGCCGAGCGCATCGCTGCGCCTCTCCGTATTGTAGCGGCCGATCCAGCCACCGAGCTCCTCGATGAAGCGGGCGGGGGCCCAGCCCGCCCAGTCCCTGCCGTGCCAGAACTCCCTCTTGAGCAGGCCGAAGAAGCCCTCCATCGCCGCGTTGTCCGGGCTGCAGCCCTTGGCCGACATGCTCCTGGTGAGGCCGTGCCCCTCGCAGATCGAGATCCAGCCGGGCCAGCGGTAGTGCCCGCCGCGGTCGGAGTGGATGACGGGGCCCTCGCCGGGCGCGAGCAGCGCGCAGGCGTCCTCGAGCGTCGAGTTGGCGAGCGCGGCGTCCGGGCTCTCGCCGGCCCTCCACGCCACGACCGAGGAGTCGAAGCAGTCCCTGATGGCCGACAGGTAGACCTTCCTGCCGGAGGGCAGCCTGAACTCGGTGATGTCGGTGAGCCACAGGAAGTTCGGCAGGGCCGAGCGGAAGTCGCGCCGCGCTCGCGGAGCCTGCGCACCACGAAGCGGTAGCCGCGCGCGCCGTCGCCGTCCTCCAGGAACACGCGCCGCACGAGGGCCCTCAGCGGCGCCAGGCGGTCCGGCCTGGCGATCGCGCGCCGCTGGTAGTCATAGGAGCTCCTCGATATCCTCAAGAAAGCGGTGAGTTCTCTCAAGGACCACTTCCCCGCAGGCCTCAGGCGGTCTATCACCAGGGTCTTCTCCCTGTTCGACATCCCGTCGAGGCTCGCGGCTTTTAAAACGTCGTTCACCGCCCTGAGGACGGCGTTCTCCAGGACGAGGCGCTCTATCAGGGCGTCCTTGTCGTCCGGGTCGATGTCGGGGTACACCGGACCGTCCCCGACGACCTTCGGCAGCTCCATCTTCGCGACCGCCCTCCCGACGGTTCCGCCCGCGGCCACGGACCTCGTCCAGCGCGCGACGGCGCTCTTGCTCGGCCCGTCGAGCTCCCGGGCTATCTCCCTGCACGAGAGCCCGGAGCGGCGGAGCTCCCCGGCCCTCTCTACTACGGCTCTACTGTATGTCATGCGGACTCCAAACCGGACCTTGACGGTCCAACTTTTTGTCCGCAGTCCCCGGCCTCAAAGTGGGAGATTATCCACTCTCGTTCGATACGTGTCCAAAAATCCACTCTCACCCTTCGGATTAGTAAATAACCTATGCGTACCGGCTGGGCTTTGTACATGCAATCCATATCGTTGTTCGATAAACTATTCCGATAACGATAGATTCGATGAGGGTGAGTATATGTCCAACAGCGTTCAGCGTATGGCCAAGGCGGGCGAGACTGTAAGGAAGCTTGGCTTTTGCATGGCGGTCGTTTTTGCGGGAATGCTCGTCGCTTTCGCCGCGTTGGTTGTTTACGTGATCTGGTATGCGGTTGCAAACGCTGCTTCTGTCGATTCTTTCGGTGTTGTGACGCTTCTCAATGGCGGGTGCATCGTTATCCCAAGCGGACTGTGCATGGCGCTTGTCATGGGTATTTCGCTTGTCGTTTTGTGCGGAATCAGCCGTGACATTTCGCGGGGCGTATCGCCCTTTACCAGGGCGCATGTGCGGCTTATCCGTGTTCTCGCGCTTGCCTTTGCTGTTAACGCCGCGGTTTCGCTTGTTGGTGCCTATGGATCGGTCAATCTTACCATTGGTGGGCTGGAGCTTTGCGTCGTGCCTCATTCCTTCGTTATCGCGATTTGCCAGGGCGTTGCCTTTGACGCGGGGTCGCTTATCGGCGCGGCCGTCTGTTTGTTTGTCTCGGTGATCTGGAGCTATGCCTCGCTGCTCCAGGAGCAGTCTGACGAGCTTGTGTAGGAGGAAACATGAGCTATCTCATCATCGAGCTTGAGACGCAGCTGCTTAAGACCGGAAAGACCAGCTCTGATCTGATTCGTGCCACGGGGCATACTCCGGCTAATATTTCTAAGCTAAGAAACGGAAAAATTAAAGCTATTCGTCTTAAGACGCTTCTTGAAATCTGTGATGAGCTTGATTGTCAACCGGGAGATATTATTCAGCGCGTGAGCGAGAAGGAGCTCGAGGAACTTATTGTCGAGCGCGCGAAGAATGCCGTGAGGCAGATGCGGGATGGCAGAGGCAATGAGGTGTCGCTTCCGACATCGGTCTTCGCTGTAGATTTGAGCGACGAGTAGCATAAAAAGAACAACTATAACGAAATATCAGTGTAACGGAACCCGTGTCTAACACGGGTTCTTTGTTTATTAATTATCTTGACAAATATAAGTTATCGGCAAACAATAACATCAAGAACGAACGATAAAAGAAAGGAGGAACGATATGAGCTGGATTGTAAAGCCGAGTTATGTGGACCCCGGTGGTGGGTGCAACGGTTACTGCAAGGCATTCTGTGGAGCACGCGTCTGCGTCAATAACTGCAGCAAAAACTTGTGTGTTGTTAATTTCTAGCAGTTGCGGCTGCTGCCAGGCGACAGTCTGGCAGCAGCGGTTTTGTTATCAAGCAGAATAGGAGGCCAATGAGCGCATCAGCGATAAAGCTATCAAAGGTGTCAAAGCGCTATGGAAAACGGCGTGTGTTGCATGACGTTTCCTTCGAGGTGAATCAGTCTGAACTTTGCGCCCTTGTTGGTGCAAACGGGGCGGGCAAAAGCACGCTTATTAAAATAGTGCTGGGCCTCTGTGAGCCATCGTCGGGGAGCGTGGAGCTCTTTGGAGGCAAGTCGAAAAAAGAGCTGAGCCTGATGCGGACGCGTGTCGGCTATGTGCCAGATTCCAGCGGAGCATACCAATCCCTCAGTGCGGTGGAGAATCTTCGGATCCGATGTGCGGAATGGGGGCTCGATGAGACACGTGAGGTTCCTCGCGTCTTGGGCCTAGTCGGGCTGGACGTCGATGAGAAAAAGAGCGTGAGCAGTTTTTCTCTGGGAATGAAACGGCGACTGGATATAGCTACGGCTTTGTTGGGTGACACCGACGTACTAATTTTCGATGAGCCGGCAAATGGGTTGGACCCGCTGGGCATCGAGAGTATATGGGCCCTTATCGGCCGATTGAATCGAGAACAGGGTAAGACCATGCTCATCTCTAGCCATGATTTGGATGAGTTGGCATCGGTTGCAACAAGTTGCGTGTTTATTCATGACGGTGAACTGCTGAAAAAGGAATCGATGGATGTCATAAGGGATGAGGCGTCGTCCCTAAAAGAATATTACAGGCGCTTGATGAACGCGGTCTCGCTATGAAGCGGGCGATCCATCCCATAAAGGCAGATATGATGCGTCTACACAGGATGTTTCCGGCGCAGTTTGGTCTTACGCTTATGTTGGCGTGCGGTCTTCTCTTCGGTGTTTTTTTAAATAACGGAGCAACGTTGCTAGGCTTTGGCTATGGCGTTTGTGGGGAGGATATTGGTTTCCTCTGGAATGCAATCGATCCTTCTGCGCCTGATGAGTCCCTTGCGCGCAGCGCTTTTGCCGGTACATCCCTGTTCGTTCCACTCATCGTTTGTTTGGTGCTTTTACAGGAGCATGGCTATAAAGAGGGATACCGAATTTCTTCAGCAAGAGGTCTCGCCCGCTTTAATGGGGCTCTGGCACATGTGCTTTCGTCTGCTTTAATAGTCGGTGCAGCATATAGCGCACTTTGCCTTCTTTTGTTTGCAATAGCCATAATGCGTGGGGAGCAAAACTACACGCACGGCATGCTGGCTGCATTTTTTCCTGCGATGATAATCAACGCCGTATTGGTGATATCGGTTGCGTTGGAGACGATGACCATCTATCGGATTACAGGCAGCGCTGTATTGAGCGGGGCTGTAATAATAATTGGATTTGTCATGAGCTTGACGCTCTACGGAACCTTCCTTCAGGCACCTATACCATCCTTGCGATGGATCTTCTTCCTTCCTGGGCCGTACCTAGGGGTCGGATGTGCCCTTGGGTATAGCGATATGGGGCACCTGGCGCTTCTGGGCTATGGCGTGGCAGCCAGCTGTCTATCGGTATTGATTTACGCTCTCGTGACCTGTCGTGTCGGAGGTGTGCTCAATGGCTCGTCAGATTAAAAGGTTCCTCCATTCAGAATTGAAGCATGTGAGCAAATGGACGTACGTCTTAATCCTGGCAATTTATGCGTGTATGGTGATATTGCAGCTTAATTCTTTCCCGATGTGGTTCTGTAGCCTCCGCGAGGGCAGTTTCTTGGGCTTTTTCCCAGACCCGACGCTTAAACTGTCGGCAGAGGACGCCCTTCTATTTGGTAATGCAGAGGTTTTTCGCGGCTTGCTGTTCAACGTGGCCCCGTTGGCTCATGCATTGTTCTTTCCGTTCATCGCGGCTTGTATTGTGCCGCGCTTTGTTAGTTCGGGCTTTGTCGAGGAACCGTGGGGGCTGTCGGAGGCTCGGGGAGGGAAGCGGGCGTGCGTTACCGTTGCGCGAACGGTGCTGTCTTCTTTCGCCCTATTGGGCGCGTTTGTCCTGTCAAGTGTCGTTTTGTACTGTCTTAACTGTGCAATCGTTTTGGATGCTCAACAGTGTTTCAACCTGAATATGTTTTGCGATCGACTTCTTCTGGCGAGTGCCGTCTGCCTTGCATATGTGGTCTCTTGCGTGATCGTTGTTTCCTATTTTGGGTCCGGCTTCGGTCCTATTGGCATGCTGCTGCTTGTCAACGTCGTAACGATCTACATACAGGTCGGAGCCAATTCCATGCTTCCGTTTCCGTCCTCGATGCTCATGTGGATTTGCGGCGTGACCCCGTTGGAGGATAGTCAATGCACCTCGATTTTAATTGACTGCCTGATTAACGTAACAAGCGTTCTTGCCATTTGCTTTACCGTCGACCAATTGCGGTCGAGATTTCTTTGATTGTTTGTGAGGGATAATCATATGAGGCCGTCTCAATACAACTTGATTGAAAACCACGGCGAAAGAACGCTGGTGATGAATGCGAAGACCGGTGCGATCCTTTCGTTGGATAAACAACATGCAGAAAGTATGTGCCGCATGGTATCGGGAACCGAATGGGAGCCAGATGAATTGCGCGAAGCGTTGCTTCAAGGAGGAATGCTGTTAGAAGATGATCGTGACGAAAAAGAGGAAATGAAGGCGATAGGCCGTCTTCTTTGATTTTCCAATCGCTCTCTAGGCATGACGATAGCCCCGACATTGGAGTGCAACTTCTGTTGCCCATACTGTTATGAAAAAGGACAACGCAAAACGACAATGACTCCGGAGGTTGAAGACCGGCTTGTCTCATTCGTGAAGGAGCGTTCACGGGGGCTGAGCGAGCTTGAGATCGGTTGGTATGGTGGAGAGCCGTTGCTGCAAGTCGATAAAATTCAGCGGCTTACGGAGCGTATAAAGGCGATCCTTAATCCAGAGTGCTCCTATTCGGCATCCATCGTTACAAATGGATATCTTCTGACGCCAGAAGTGGCCGAGACTCTCGCGGCTTGTGACGTCAAGATGGCTCAAATAACCTTGGACGGGTCTCGAAAGGACCACGATTCTCGACGGTTCTTGCGGAACGGACAGCCGACGTACGATGCGATTCTAGACAACGTTTCTAAAGTCACGCATCTGTTGGATATTTCTATCAGGTGCAATGTCGATGCCCATAACATTGCCGGTGCTGGCGATTTGCTGGATGCACTCGAGGAAAAGGGCCTTAAAAACAAGGTTGGATTCTATCTGGCGCCTGTCGACAATATTAACGATACGTGCCCAAGTGACAGTAGTTGTTTTTCGATGGAGGCGTTTTCTCGGGAAGAGCTGGACTTTTATAGTCATGCAGTTGATAGGGGGTTCTACGTTGACCTGACGGTGCGCTTTAATCCGGCTATTTGTGGCGCCGTTTGTGCAGGGTCGTTTGTAGTGGATCCGGAGGGCTATCTTTATAAATGTTGGGACGAAATCGGGATGCGTGAACGCTGCGTCGGTACGCTTGCCGAAGGGCCGAGGATGAATGCTCAGCTGGTCCAATGGCTAAACTATGAGCCGAGCGATCATGAGTGTGAAGAGTGTTTTGCCTATCCCTCATGTATGGGAGGTTGCCCTAATCACGCTCTTCATGGAGGGTCAAAACAGTGCGTATCTCAAAGGTATCAGGTGCGCCAACGAATGATTTTGACCGAGAAGGCTCAGCGATTGCTTTCGGAACTGGATTCAGCTCATGTTTAATCTCTGCGCAAGAACAATAATCAAGAATCCAAAGTATATAACCTATCTTCTAATGTGCCTGCTCTCGCTTATGGTTGGTCTCGCAATTCCTTTTCTGACGGGACAACTGGTCAACAACTTTGTCGGTGTCGCGCGAGATGGGGAAAGCGCAATCGCCATCGGCGCTGAGATAGCAGCGCTGGGTATTGTGCGAGCCGGTTTGAATTGCGTCAGTGAGCTGGTCTATGTCGATCTGCAAACACATGTGGGATTTGCATTGAATGAAGAGGTGATAAGTCACGTTCAAAGGCTACCACGGGCCTTCTTTTCTAATTTTGATGCCTCATATTACAACCAACAGATTAATCATGACGCTAACGATTTGGTGATATTTGTTATAAACGCAAGTGTCCAAAGCGTGAGCAATATAGTGACGTTGCTTGTGGTGTTTGTTGTCCTGGCGACCATAAACGGTCACCTGGCAATGCTGTGTATGGCTCTTGGCATAATAGGTGGCGCGGTCTATTCGCTTTTCAAAAAGTGTTTGTTCGCAAGAAGTTTCGAGGCTCAAGAGCAGGAGGCTCGATTCTTTTCCGATCTGGAGAAGCAGCTTAGCAACGCACAATTTATCCGCAGACATGTTCTATTCGAGGTTTTCAAGCAAAGGCTTGAGCACTCTTTTGCAGAGCTATATCGTTGCGTTTATCAGAACCAGCAAATTAATGCGACCTTTACGTTTGCCAACACTGTCGTCACATCTTTGGCACAGGGTGGAATCTTGATCCTGGGCGCAAAGGAAGTTCTCGACGGCAATTTGCTGCCCGGCTATCTTATGACGGCGCTAAGCTATTACTCCTATTATTCTTCGGCTATTGAATTCTTCCTTGCGCTGGGCAAGGACTATCAAACGTCAAAAGTATCCTACGAGCGTTTGCGGCGCTTGCTGGACATGCCAGAGGACTCAAATGGGGCCATTATCCTCGCCGATGTTTACGAGGTGAGCTGTTCCGAGCTGGCGTATAGCTATCCTGGGTCTGAAAAAACCGCGTTCAGAGACATTCGAGCTTCTTTGGAAAAAGGAAAGGTATACGGAATCGTTGGGCCGAACGGTTCCGGTAAGAGCACGCTGTTGGATGTGATAAGCGGTTGCGATCCAGAAAACTGCAAGGGTGATATTTGGATTAACGACAAGCCCCTGAGCTCTCTGGACCGTTATGCGCTGCGGAAGCGCAATATCGGGATTACTGAGCAGGAGCCGCCCCTGACCGAGGGGTCGATACGGGACAATTTAACTCTTTGCTGCAGAAGCACTGAAGAGCGTGACCTTGAGAGCCTCATTGAGAGAATGGGGCTTAAAAAGATGGTCGATTCAAGTGGTGGACTTGATGTCGAGCTGGACGATAAGCAGAACAACATTTCAGGGGGGGAGAAACAAAAAATAGCGATAATTCGCCAGCTGCTGAAAAACCCGGACGTGATGATGTTTGATGAGCCGACATCTGCACTTGACAGTCAGAGCAAGCAGGCGTTTATCGAAATCCTTAAGGAAAGAAAGGGGCGACATATCACGGTCATCGCTACGCACGACCCTGTGCTTATTTCGGCATGCGATGAGGTGATTGAAATTGCCTGACGGGTTAGTGGACCTAGCATATCAAATACAGGGGGCGGGCACCGTAGTTGGTGTCCGCCCATTACAGTCTGAAGTGGGCCACCGATAAATTTCGATGGCGAGCATTCGGCGCATTGCCTACGATACGGGCAAGCCCCGAGGGGCCGCCGATCGGGCGCCTCCGGATGGCCGTCTGCCCCTGCCC